>CAITGN010000408.1:0-5892 GCA_903891965.1 uncultured Bacteroidota bacterium | reverse complement strand
TATAAGCTTTTGTAATTTGAACGGTGTCTTTCTTTTTAGCAGCGGCAAACAAGGCATTTTTATAATAAGAAGTAGCCCTTGGCCAATTATAAAATGCTCGATAGGCATAAAAAGCCGTGCTATCATAATTTTGCTTAGCTGCAAATATTGCAGTTTTAATAAAATCGTTATAATGCAAGGCTGGGTTTACATTTTCACTTTCAACTAAAAGACGCATAGACTCGTCATACATTTTATCTCTAAAATAATACCTTGCCACCAGGGCCTTAATAGGTAAAGTAGAAGTAGATAAATTAGGGAACATAGGAAAAGCGTCTTTCACTTCGTCTAATGCCATTTTAGGATCGGCATCAATTTCACCCATTACATACTTTTGCACTTTTAAAGACTCATATACTTGGTTGTTGATGTATATGGATCCACCAATTAATAGAAAACCTATAAATATATAAAGGGGCGTGATAAACTTAAATGATTTTGATTCTTTATTAGAGTCTGTTTTTATTAAAAATGCCGGTGCAAATAATAAAGCAACAGAAACAGTTAGCATTGTCTGCATGGAAGTTCTTTCTGTAGGAAAGTTTAAAAATGCATCAATAAAATAACAAGTAACTGCCATAAAACTTATTGTAGTAAAAAGGCGATACTGCTTATATTTTTCTTTAAACCAAACTTGTAGGGTAAATACAAATGCTATTACAAAAAGACCTAAATAAGCGAGGCCTCCCACTATACCTAAATCGGCAGCAGCTTCTAAAAAATCATTGTGTGAGTGATAAGGCACATACAAATCATTGGTAAACTCTTTCTCGTAAGGGATAGAGGCTAGTTTCCAGTTACCGTATCCATCTCCAATGAAAGGGTGTTTTAAAAAATAATCAATAGCCCCTTGCCATAAATGTAAACGACCAGAAGAAGCTTCATTATTAAGTTGAATGGATTGAATTCTATTTGTGACTGCACCAGTTGTAGATGCATCGTTAATATTACTTAAAGCTAAATTTGAAAAGAAAAATGCAAATATAACGGGGACTACTAAATAAGAAATTGATAAAACTGAAGTTTTAATATCTGATTTCTTTCTAAAATACAAAGTAGTTATAGCGAATAAAATAATAATTGCGAAAAGAGATAAAAAAGTTGACCTTGTACTTAAAATAAAAATTGCAAAGGCCCCAACGAATATGGTAATAACCCCAAATATTTTACCTAGTATTTTAGTATTTAAAATTAAATAAAGGCAGAATGGAAATTTAATAATAAGGCTAGCTGCCATTACGTTTTTATTACCGTTATTTCCAGTTACACTAGATGGGCTAAAAGAACCCAATTCAGAATCTATAGCTTGTTTAAAAGCGTTCATTACATAAAAAGCATCGAAAAATAGTACTAGAGTAATTAAAAGCGCTACTGGTAAATAGTAATTCTTTATATCTTTTTTATATAATAAAATGGATAGATTGGTGAAAATAAAAAAAGTACTTGCGAGTCTTGATAAACAAACTATAGCCTCTATCACATTCATAGCATAGCTTACAGAAACTATGGCCCAAATAAAATAAAAGGTATATAAGAGCGTAAATTGATGACTGAATACGGAGGCAATCGCTTCACTGTATGTTTTTCTATTTATAAAAATATAGCCAAGTACCACTAAATCCACCACACTGGTATACAACCACTGAGCTCCCATTACATCGGCGCCCCCTAAATCGGGAATAAAATGTACCGCTAAGTAAATAGCAGAGAAAAGCAAGAGTATATAATCAGGGCCTTTTTTCATATATTAAAATTAGTATATTAATTGGATTTATTTAACCCTAACCTTCATAACCACTTTTTTAATGGGCCCTTCCCCTATCATGGGCGCATGCACATCTTCAGGAAAATATATACTAAACATGCCCGCCTGTAATTCAAAAAAAATGGTCGGTGCATCGGCATAAAATAGTACATCTTTTTCTTCGCTATATTCACCCTTGGGCTCAATACAACTGGTTCTTGCTCTCCAACCCACTGTTTCCTTTCCTTTAACAATAATTTGAATATCTATATATGTATTATGACATTCAAAACCCGTTAGCGACTCTTCCTTAGGAACACAGTTACCCTCCATTATTATAGCCTTAATATCCTCACCGTCCACAAGTACAGTGCCTGGTTCCATATTTAAAAAAGAAGAGGTTACTATATAATCTATGGCCTTTGCAAAACGAGGATGTAAACCTGCGTATTTATTTATCTCACTTAATTTATCTATTACCATAACTTGAAATTTATTTCTTTTTAATCTCTTCAATTTTTTCCACCACCATTAAATCATCTAAATCTATATTCATTGGAAGCTGCCCTACTTTAACAATGGCTCTTTTTCCTTTAAAGCCAATCACTTCTCCCACCTGATAATTCTTTTTTAATTTCACCGTAGCTCCCACAATAATAGGCTGCTTTATTTCTTTATACTGTTTATCTACTTTTTTAGCCAATCTATTAATAACAATTTTATCATTGGTCTTAAATAATAAATTGTATAAATTTTTCATCACTTCTTCCTTCTTATCCGACTTTTTCCAATCAAGTGCAATTTGCTTAATCTTCCGTTCCATATCTTTTAAATAAGCAAACTTTTCTTCCGACACTCTATTCTGTTCTTTTAATAATTCAATTTGTTGAATATGCTTTTCTTTGTTTAGCACTTTATCTAGTTCCGTCTTCAAGCTATCATTTTCTTTTAGCTTTTTATGTAGTTCTTTTCTTTCCTGTTGCACTAATTGTAAATCCTGTTCGGTTCTATTCAATAAATTATCCAATTCAAAATGATGCGTATCCACTAATTTTCTAGCCCTATTAATTAAATGTTTAGGTAGTCCAATTCTCTCTGCAATGGCGAATGTATATGAACTACCAGGCTTGCCAATTACTAATTGATAAAGTGGTTCTAACTTTACTTCATCAAACTGCATAGCTCCATTAATAATGCCTTTATTATGGTTGGCCATTACTTTCAAATTCAGATAATGCGTGGTCACGATACCTTGTGCATGTCTATGTGATAATTCTTCTAATATGACTTCTGCAAAGGCGCCTCCTAAATGCGGGTCACTTCCACTTCCTAGTTCATCTATAAAAAACAAAGTTTTACCATTGGCATTTTCAATAAAATGCTTCATGTGTAATAAATGACTTGAATAAGTACTTAATTCAAAGGCTAGGTTTTGTGTATCTCCTAGTTGAATAAATAATTGTTTATAAATACCCATTTGAGAAGTGGCACTCATAGGAACTAGTAAACCACTTTGCAACATGACTTGGTTCAAGCCCAAGGTTTTCATAGAAACAGTCTTACCGCCTGCATTGGGTCCACTAATAATTAATATTCGCGCCTCATCATCTAATTCTAAATTAACCGGTATGGTTTTCTTACCCGATGCCTTATTATATATGTATAGTAAGGGATGATAGGCCTCAATTAAATGCGTAATGGCTTTATTATGTACCATGGGTCTATTCGCATTCATATCAATAGCAAGTAATGCCTTGGCTCTTATAAAATCAAAACTTCCAATAATTTGCGCATAGCTAAGTAGCAAACTTGAATAAGGTGCTAACTGTGCCGTTAAGGCTCTTAATATTTTTTGTACTTCTTTTAATTCATCTTGCTCTAATCCATACAACTCATTATTCAGTTCAATAGTTTCCTCCGGTTCTATAAATGCTGTTTTACGACTATCACTCTCTCCATGTAAAAACCCTTTTACCTGTCTTTTATATTCAGAAAAAACGGCCACCACTCTACGGCCATTGCTAAAGCTTTCATCTATGTCGGCGTATAACCCGACTTCGCTAATCGTTGCACTACTTTTTCAAATATGCGGCGCAATTCTTGACGCTTCTTAAATAACTGCGTTCTTATTTTAGATAAGTCTTCAGAAGCTTTGTCCTTCACAGAACCTCTATCGTCAATAATTAAATCAATACATTCAATAATGGCCTTTTCATAATAAGACGACTTCACCACTTCATACAAATTGGAATAAGCCATTTGCCTTTCGGAATCGAACCATTTAAATACTTGTTGAATATGATCGCTTAATTTTCTTACAAGCAACCACTGCTCGCCAGTTAACTGGGCACCAGGTATGCCTAGTAATTTTAAATCCTTTCTAATATCTAAAATAAAGTCGGTGGGAAAATACTGGTTCGCTAGTTTAATAAACTTAAACTCTTCAGTTTGCCTAAGGGCCTCTTCAATATATTTTTGATGGGTATGAATGCGCATTTCATTCACCTGCTCTACCCCCATATTGGTCTGACAATAGTTTAATAAAATAGTGGTTATTTTATCAAATTCTAATTGAGAAAGGGCATTTTCCGGGTATACGTGCATAGGTTCTAAATAGTGCACGAATTTACTTAAATAAACATTAACTAAATGAGAACAAATAGAAGCAAATTTTGTTATAATTTAGAACTGGATAAAAACCGTTATCCTATTTAACAAAAAAGACAAGCCATTACTTATGAAACTAATAAATAAAGCCTTTTTGCTATCATTATCCTTAATATGCTTATCGGCTTGCGCACAACCAACCAAACAAAAAAAATCTAAAAAAATAGATATGACCCATACTGAAACCATTACTCTAGGCTCGGGCTGCTTCTGGTGTACCGAAGCCATTTATCAAAGATTAGAAGGTGTTGTAAAAGTAACCAGCGGTTATAGCGGTGGCTTTGTGGAGAACCCTACTTACGAGCAAGTTTGTGATAAAAATACAGGCCATGCTGAAGTATGTCAAATTGCATTTGATACTACTAAAATTAGTTTAGATGATATTTTAGCTGTGTACTGGAAAACACATGACCCTACCACACCTAATCAACAAGGCAATGATGTAGGCCCACAATACAGAAGCGTTATATTTTTCCATAACGAACACCAAAAAGAAGTTGCTGAAAAGTATAAACAAGAATTAATAGCTGCAAAAGCTTGGGACAAACCTATCATTACAGAGATTACTGCCTTTACTAAATTTTATTCTGCAGAAAGCTATCATCAAAATTATTATAATAACAATACCAGTCAAGGTTATTGCCGTTATGTCATTGGGCCTAAGCTAGAAAAATTTGAAAAGGTTTTTGCTAGTAAATTAAAGAAGGAAGAAGACTAGTTAGAGAAAAAATAATTAATTAGTTCTGCGCAGCTACCCTGCCTAAACTATATAATCTTCTTTGCCAGTAAGGGTCTGCTAAATCACCAATGGTTACTCCTTGGCTGGTTGATGCATGTGCAAATTTATTATTGGCTAAGTAAATGCCTACATGTGATATATTTCTTCTGCCATCGGCTTTAAAGAAAATTAAATCACCTTCTTTTAAATCGTTCCATTCAATTTTAGTACTCTGCTCATATTGTTCAGCAGCAGTGCGTTTTAAATTCACATTATATATGTCTTTCATTACATCCAATGTAAAATAAGAGCAGTCTACACCGTTTTTTGTACTTCCTCCTAAACTATAAGGCGTGCCCCACCACTCATCTATTTTTTGAAGTAAGGGAATATTCACAATAGACTCCACCGCAATATCCATTTTAATAGAATACTTTAATTGCAACCAGTTTAATTTTTCTACCTCCGATAAATTAGAAGGCATTTTTTCATAATTCGTAGCGCCAGTCGTCACTGGTTCTGTACTTAATGCGTCGGATTCATTTTTAATATAGATCTTACCTGGCGTTACCGATATATTGGTTAAAAATTCAATCTCACCACCCACTGTATTCCCTTTGTTCATTTCAACTGGTCTTGGCTTTTTTGCCGTTAGTTGCTGAGCCTTTGCTTGCACATTCGACGAGACAGACTTAAGTGTTGTACAGCTTGCTAATGTGCTAGC
>CAITGN010000407.1:0-1874 GCA_903891965.1 uncultured Bacteroidota bacterium | reverse complement strand
GCTCTAGCTTCATCATATAATTTATTAGCAGCACTTATAGCTAAAAAATTTTGAGTAGCCGATTTTAGCCATTCTGTTTTAGCAGAAGGAGGAATAAATAAAATAAACTCACCTCTTTCTGAGGTAATGCCAGCCCCTATGAAATTATTTTTATTTGAATCGTTGGTAATAAAAACTTTCACTGCAATATTTCCTATTTTTTGAAACTTGCCATCTATTTTAGATTTAGCCGAGACCACTAAATGTTGTGCAGCATTATTATCGTTATAATACTTTACTCCCAGTACTAATGTATTTTTTTCAACAGCCTGCGCCATTAAAAAATGAGGTAATGAAAATACTATGAATACTATAATTTTAAAAACGTTTTTCATTCTCTAAGTTTTCAGTTTCAATAATGGTTTCGTGTATGGGAATGATTGGAAATATTCTTGCAAAAAAAGTAATTACTAATAAGGCGCCTGCTAAAGAACCTCCTGCAATGGCCCACTCTTCCCAGGTAGGAAAATAATGTTTGTAATTGGCTGGTACATCGTACATAGGTAAAAAAGGATGTAATAAGGTAGGTGTCACAATTAAAAATCTTTTAAACCAAGAACCTACAACAACTAATATGCCTGCAATGAAGGCTGGTAGGGGTCTTCGGCCTTTTTTAAATAATAATATAAAAATGGGAATAAACATGGAAGTAAAAATAGCAAACCAAAATATGGGTGCGAATTCTCCAGTAAATAATCCCAATAAATGTTCTTCCTCCGATTTTTTCATTTTAAAAGCGGGCACTAAAAACTCATTGAAATTAAAATACAAATACAACAAGGCTAGTAAGACTAATACTTTCCCCATTCTATCAAAATGGTCCACTGTTATATATTTTTCTAATTTATATTGTCTTCTAAAAATATACATGGCTACTACCACAGCGCCAGCACCCACTAAAAAGGCACCAGAAATAAAATAGGCTCCAAAGTTAGTGCTATCCCAACCTGGTCTATAGGTGGTGGCGAATAACCAAGAAGTAACAGTGTGAATAGAGAAAGCGACAGGAATAATGGCAATGGCTAAAATATTAATAGCCTTATCGGTTATTTTAAATTGTACAGGCGTATTTTTCCAAAAGGATCCCAAGAATTCATATAATTTTTGTAACCACTTTCCATTACGCTCTTTAAAGCCAATCATAATTTTTAAATCCGGTAGCAAAGGAAAATACAATAACAATAAACTTATAAAAAAATAAGTAGTAATAACAATTACATCCCAAATAATGGGAGACTGCAAACGACCATGTAAAAAAAGATTATAAAACCTTTCTGGACGACCCATGTCTACTATAATAATTAAAGAAGCAAATGTAATAGCCGATACTGCAATAATTTCTGCAATTCTAGTGAGTGGCGTACTCCATTTTACATTGGTAAGTCTTAATACCGCTGTAATCAAGGACCCCACTAAACTTATGGCTACAAAAAAAACGAAGTTAGATATATAAATACCCCATGATGCATAATCTCTCATGGCAGTGACCTCTAACCCAAAGTACAATTGTCTTCCATAAGCAAATACACCAAGGGCTGCAAAAAATAACAGTGAAACTACCCAAATTTTACCTTGCTTATCAAACTTCTGTGGTAATAAATCTGCTATAATTTTATCTTCTTTTAATTTATCCACTTTGAATAATTTTAAAATGAGTTAATACCTATGCCTTTTTCTCTTCTACACCAGACTCAACTTTGTTTTCAAAAGGAAAATTTCTATTTACCGGTGGTAAATAGTAAACACTTGGCTTTGTGCCTAAGTCTTCCATTAATCTGTAACCCGCTTTGTCTTTAATTAGTTCACTAAACCTGAAAGTCTCTGCACCATTCGTT
>CAITGN010000406.1:0-6797 GCA_903891965.1 uncultured Bacteroidota bacterium | reverse complement strand
TAGCCGATACTGCACCTGAAGCCCCTAGGCTATTATAATTATATTGTTTGTAATGATTCAGGTAGGTGGGAATTAAACAAACTAATAAAGATGACACATATAATATGATATACATGGAGGAGCCTGACCTACCAAAAATCATCGCAAAATATTGTTCTATATAATCGCCAAACATATAAAAGGAGAACATGTTAAAGGCTAGGTGCATAAAATCGGCATGCACTAAGCCACATGTAAAAAATCGGTACCATTCATTATTATTATGTACTGAATAGGGATGAAAAATAAGCTTATCCATTAAAGCGTGATTATACATGGCTAAAATAGAAACAGCTACAGTAATAATGGTGATATATAAAGTAATGCTCATTGGCGTATATAATTATTGATGATGGTATTTTTCATTGGCCAAGATACTACATGCACGGTACACTTGTTCAGCTAATATTAAACGAACTAACATATGCGGAAATACTAATTCAGATATAGACCAAGTAAACTGAGCGCGCTTTTTTATTTCTTCCTCTACGCCATAAGCACCTCCAATTAAAAACACAATTTTTTGTGCACTTTGATTGGCTTTCTGTTGTATTAATTTTGCTAGACCTGGTGAGCTCAACATTTTCCCTGTCTCGTCTAATAATATAAGTATGTCAGTTGGTTGTAAAGCTTTGAGAATACTTATGGCCTCTGCTTTTTTAATTTGGCCGGGTTCAGTGGCTTTTGCGGGGGCTATTAATTGCCAGTCAACAGGGTAGTAATGGCTTATTCTTTGTGTAAAATTAAGCACCCCCTCTTTAATATAAGATTCATGGGCCTTGCCAACAGAGATAAAAGCTATTTTCAATTAATATATTTTTAAGTTTAATATTAAATATAAAGCATTGATTGTTAAGAAAAAAATGATTTATTCTTTATATTTATTGTAATATAAATAGTATTAAATGCGGGCTTTCGTATATAGAATTTTTTTAATATTTTTATTTTCTACTAAAAGCATTTTAGTTTTTAGTCAAGACTTTTCTAATAGAGGAACAGACTTCTGGGTAGTATATAGTGGGCATATTGACGCATTAACTTCCAGAATGGCTTTATATATTACTTCCAGTGTGAATACCAGTGGAACAGTTTCAGTGAATGGGAAATCAACCGATTTTACTGTCGTAGCCAATCAGGTTACGGTAGTGCAATTATCTACAACAAGTCCTCTAAGCAATGCAGATGCTTATTTAACTAATAATAATCTAAGTCAATTAGAGGTCATTGGTATCAATAAGGGTATTCATATCAAGAGTCAAAACCCGGTAGTGGTGTATTCTCATATATTAAACTCTGCACGTTCAGGTTCTTCCTTAGTACTTCCTACTAAAGTTTTAGGTCGTGAATATGTGGTAGCTACCTATAAATCAACAGGTAATATAGTACCCACCACAGGAGCTAGTGCAGAGCAACAGCACAATACTCAATTTGAAATTATAGCCACTGAAGATGGTACCAATGTAGAAATAACACCCACCAATTCAGATTACAATAATCGTCATTTAGCCAATGTTACATTTGATACTTTATTAAATAAAGGAGATGTTTATCAGTTTCAAAGTTTTGAAGATTTAACAGGAACCAAAATACGGTCAGTGGCAACTTCCACTTTGACTTGTAAAAAAATTGCTGTGTATGCGGGGTCTACATGGACAGCCATGGGTTGTAGTACAGCAGGCAGTGGTGATAATTTATACCAACAGTTATTTCCAACAAGTTCATGGGGGAAGCATTATTTTACATCTCCTTCCATAAATAGGAAATATGATTTATTTAGAATTTTAGTGCAAGACCCTGCCACTCCGGTATATGTAAATGGGGCAGCATTAAATCCTTCTACACTAATCAATAACTCTTTTTATGAAATAAGCACTAACGGAGATAATACTTATAGAGATATCTATTCGGATAAGCCCATTAGTGTTTTACAGTATTTTATTACCATGGTATGCGATGGTTCTAATGCAGGAGATCCTGAAATGATTGCTTTAAATCCTATTGAGCAAACATTAAATGATATCACTGTTATGTCCGCTAGAAGAGATTTGACACCACCCAATACAAATATTACAAGTCATTTTTTAAATATAATATATAAAACAAATGCCTTTAGTTCTTTAAAAATAGATGGGGCTGCTCCAACGGCAACACCTAAACTCATGGGTACTACTGGTTACTCTTTTATTCAAGAAGATGTAACTAGCTCAACAAATACTTCACCCTCTCATAGAATTGTTTGTGATTCAGGATTTATATGTATTGCTTATGGTTTTGGTAATGTTGAATCCTATGGATATAACGCTGGGGCCAATGTGAGAGATTTGAATCAACAGTTGACTGTCGAGAATAAGTATGCAACGGTTCAACTTCCTATTACTTGTAAGGGCACGGTTTTTACACCTTCCATAACTTTACCTTATATACCCTTATCCTTAAAATGGGTGGTACCTAAATATGATACCATTATTGATAATGCTCCTGTAGCTGATTCCTCTTATATATCTGTGACAGGTAAATTGGTATATAAATTTACTTTAAAAGCGAAGCTCAAATACGATTCAGTGGGCACTTATAATATTGAGCTCATTGTAAATAATCCAACAGCAGATGGATGTAGTGGGGAACAGCAATTAAATTTTGATTTATTGGTGACCAGTGCTCCTAAGGTAGATAATAAGATTATTACTTCACACTGTATTTCAGACTCAGTTACTTTAAATGATAACACTTTATTAGCCTCGGAAGATAGAAGCTTGAGTTCTTTTATTTGGAATGTGGAAGGGGGCGTCCAAGGGAATGCTAAATCTTTTAAATTCTTGCCCAATAGGGCGGGTAAATATGTAATTAATTATTTTGTCATAAATGATGTGGGTTGTATAAGTGATACTATTTCTAAAGAGATTTTAATTGATAGTCTTCCAAAAGTAATTTTTGGAACTTCTGCCTTCAAGTGTCAGCAACAAGAAATAACTTTTACCGATTCCTCAACTGCTAGAGGGGCTGCTGTATTAAAACAGTTGGCTTGGAATTTTGGTGACTATTCCTCAGTAGATACCATAGATATTTCAAAAAAATCGGTAGTCCATTCCTTCGATTCTTTAAGAAGTTATACAGTGTCATTAGCGGTTATTACAGAAAACGGCTGTATTGCCAAACAAAGCCAAATCATAAAAAATAATCCTATTCCAGCTGTAGGATTTATCTTACCTGAAGTTTGTTTATTAGACCCCTTTGCACAATTTAAGGATACTACCAAAATTGCAGACTTATCTAATAATTTTAAATACAAATGGAATTTTGGGGATGCCTCCAATACGGGTAGTTCTAATACTGATACTATTCAAAACCCTAAACATAGATATCTTAATACCGGCGATTACAAAGTTTCTTTAGAAGTAACTAGTATAGCAGGCTGTATATCTTCAACCTCAGTGCTCTTTACCGTGAATGGTACTTTCCCCAATGCTAATTTTAAAGTTTTAAATGACACAGCTTTATGTTCCAATAAAGAAGTGGAGATAATGAATAAGTCTACTGTAGATATAGGTAGTATTGGTAAGATGATTATATTTTGGGATTATGATAGGAATTTAGCTGATACCACTGTAGATCAAAATCCAAGTTTTGATAAATCTTACAAACATTTATATAAAAACTTTGAATACCCTGGGAAAATGAATTTTACTATAAAGATCATGGCGTATTCAGGAGGAATTTGCGCAGATGATACTGCAACCTCAATTGTCATTGTTCCACCACCTACTGGAATATCAATCTCTTCCAATAAAGACTATGCTTGTATGTTTGATACGCTCTCCTTCAGGGCGTCAATGCAAGGAGGCTTAGGCCCTTTTTCTTATCAATGGAAAACTGATAATGCTGCTGCTGTTTTTAATACTAATGTTTTAAATGGGGTAAACGCTGGAAATGTAAAAATTGCTGTTACTGCAAAAGATATTAAACAATGTACTTATGATTATGATAATTTGAAATTACTAGAAGTAAAAGCAATTCCAACGGCCATATTAAAAGCAAAAGATACTGTTATATGCAATGAAGATCCTGTTACTTTGAAAGGGGAAGGAAACTATTTGTTTAATTGGATGCTAAATGATGCGATATTATTTGCAAGTAAAATAGATACATTCTCTACTATGACTGAAGGGGTCTATAAATTAAAAGTAAATGACGGGCAGTGTAATTCACTATTATCAGATCCTATTTATATCAGAAAATTAGTCATTCCTAAATATACACTAAGTTATAACCCTACTATTTGCATTAATACCCCCTTGGCATTAAATACAAATGCTAATGATGCTAAGAATATTTATTTTAAGTGGGATTTTGGTGATACCAAAATATTTGATAAAGCAAAAGCCATTAATCATTCTTATGCTTCCACTGGTTCCTATATTGTAAAATTAGCTATCACGAATGACTATTGTCCTAAATATGAACAATTTTTACAAGGCGATTCGGTGAAAGTGGTTTCACCCATTTTGCCTTCCACTTTTACTTTGTTTGTTTTAGCAGATATCGATACCGTTCTTACTCCCTTAAGAAAAGATCCTGGATATACTCAGTTTGAATGGTATCCATCCACTTATTTAAGTAATACTTCCATTGAACATCCTTTATTTAGAAGTAATAAGTCTATTAATTATACTTTGACAAGAACTGAAGTATTAACGGCTTGTAAGGTAGAAGACATATATAAAATGGACGTTTCAGATTTAGTGGCAGTATCTATCCCTAAAGCATTTACACCTAATAATGATAATTTAAATGATATACTTAAAATTGAATACGGGGCAGGATTAAAGGTGTTTCACTTTTTAAAAATTTTTAATAGGTGGGGAAATATAGTTTTTCAAACAACTAATTTAAATCAAGGATGGGATGGTAATATGAATGGTATTCCCCAGGAAATGGATGCCTATACTTATTTTATAAGCTATATAACTTATAAAGATGAACCTGTTTCAAAAACGGGTTCCTTTATTTTATTAAGATAAATGAAGAAAAAATATATATACCTACTTTTTATATTCTTCAACTCTTACCTAAAGGTAGGATATACGCAAACGCCCTATAATTCGCAAGGGTTTATGTCTACTCAATTTTTTAACCCTGCGGCTGTGGGTTTTGGTTTGAATAATAGGTTTCAAAGTTTTTTTAGAACTCAATATGCGGGAGTAGGTGATCCCTTTTACACTGCGGGCGCTGCAGTTGACTTCGGTTTTTTTAAAATTGACGAAAGTCCTAACAATAGTTTTGGGTATGGTATACAAGCAGTCTCAGAAAAAGTATTAAATGGTATTTTGCAAACTAATTCAATTTCTAATAGTTTGGCTTATCGAATTTTTTTCAATAAAAAACAAACATCTTATTTTGCCTTAGGGATTGGGTATTCTGTTTTAACTCGTACTTTAGATGCGTCTCTTTTAAGTTTTGGAGATCAATATTATTCCGGTAGACTTTTTAATCCTTCCAGTTTAGAGGCCATAAGTAAGTATCCCACTAAGTATACCACCAATGCAGGTTTTATATATGGGTTTCAATCTGAAAAAAGTTTTTTCCAAATAGGAGCCAGTGAATTTCTGGTAAATAGAACTATCAATACCATTATTAGTAATGAACCCAATCAAAATTATCAATTTTCAGCTTTGTTAAATTTAGAATACCAACTAGAAGATGATAAAACCATTTTATTCCATGCTGACTATCAAAATAGATTAGAGAAAGAATTTTTTTATGCTGGAGCCGCTGTAGGTGTACCTCTTAGTAATGAGATGAATAGAGCTTATTTTGGATGCTTTTATAGAAATAAAGATGCGGTAATACCCTATGTAGGTTTAATGTACAATAAATATAAAATAGGGCTTACTTATGATATTTATAGTAATAGCTTAACTACCTCTAACCTAAGACCTCAGACAATTGAATTCTCTTTGTCTACTTCTTTAGGTCGCAAATTTTCAGAAAATTTGAAAAGCTTATTTGATTAAAAAAGCCTCCCCGATAAATCGAGAAGGCTTGGTGACCGCGTTAGGATTCAAACCTAAAACCCCCTCATCCGTAGTGAGGTACTCTATTCAGTTGAGCTACGCAGCCATTTCCCTAGTTAAAGGGGTTGCAAATATACTTTAAAATCCCATTTTACCCAAGTAAAAACCCTAAATAAGGGCTAGAATCTAATAATGCCATCTCACAAATGCCTCAATAGCAGCGTATTTGGTTAATCCTAGACTTGCATACAAGTCGGCTGTATTGGCGTTCCTAATTTCAGCTCTTTGCCAGAATTCCCTTGAATCGCTGCCTTGGAAAGGAACACTGTCTTTTTGTGACTGATGTATAAATATACCAAATCTCTTTCACCACTTGAACAACAGGATTGTCTAAACGAAGCACATTGTCCCAAATGGTTTTATTAGGATCAAAATCATTGTCCTGCTGCAACATAACAGTTTTAATGTCTTTGTGCACCCACACCGTTCCCGAATCGGCTGTATCTATACCCGCAATAATTTTCATGAGGGTACTTTTTCCAGATCCATTTCTTGCTACTAAGGCAATTTTATCTCCTTCTTCTATATTAATAGTAATATTCTTGAATAGTGTTCTTATTCCGAAAGATTTGCTGATGTTTTCTACTGAGGCATAATGCATGGGCGCAAAGGTAATTGTAAGCAGATGATTTTGAGCTATTAGCGCAATCTAATAATAGGGGTAAATAATTATGAAGGAGTTGTTTA
>CAITGN010000405.1:0-2909 GCA_903891965.1 uncultured Bacteroidota bacterium | reverse complement strand
TGGCGTATTCATTAAAATAGCCTTTGTCTTTTTGGTAATGGCAGCCTTTAAAGTATCCCATGGAATACTATAATTAGGATAGCTTAGTGCAATGGGTACCACTACCCCTCCGTTAAATGTAATATTAGGTATATAACTATCGTAAGCAGGTTCAAAAATAATGACTTCATCGCCTGGTTGAATAATGGTAGAAAAAGCAGAAAATATAGCATAGGTACCACCTGGTGTTACTGTAATTTCAGTTTCAGCATGAATAGTAGTTCCGTATAATGAATTAATTTTCTCCGCTAGTCTTTCTCTTAATAAAGGTACCCCATTGGTATGCGCATATTGATTCCCTCCGGCTTTCATGGCCTCAGTGACACAATCAATAAGGGCTTCGCTCATAGGAAAATCGGGAAAGCCCTGGCCTAAATTAATAGCATTATGCTTCACTGCCAATTGGCTCATCACTGTAAAAATACTAGTGCCAATATGGGGAAGCTTTGACTGCATCTATTCGTTAAAATTTCAATTGATTAGAGATACGCTTTAATTCTATCTCTGCCACTTTTGCGGTGTACTTTAAACTTACTAATCTGAAGCCTGCGTTTTCAAAACTTTGTTGTGCTTGTTTTACATCTACCATCGTAGCCTGACCTAATTGATATTTTTGCATGACTAAGTTGAGTAAAGATTGAGACATGCTATAATTATCGGTTTCAATAGGTAATTGTTCAATACTATTTTTATACGCATCAAATGTTTTATAAGCATTCGTATAAATATCCTTGCTTAAACTTTGAGCTTGTAATTCAGCATTCTTTGTAGTAATTCTTGCATTAGATACTGTTCTTTTAGCAGCACCACCACCATATAAAGGAATTGCTAAATTCACGCCTAAAAATGGACCCTTGGTTTCATTCAATAAACTAAAACCCGCAGCAGAGCTACTGCTACTAATATTATAACCAGTGCTGGCTCTTAGTGTAGGATACATTAAAGCCTTAGTTTCTTTTTCTAACTGTTGGTTTATTTTTACTTGTGTATTTAAGGCAGCTAATTGAGGATTGTTGTTTATACCTATTGTAATACTATTAGCGCCTTTATCAAAGCTTAATTGATTGTCAATTGAAATAGAGTCGTTAATAATAATAGAAGAAGAAATGTCTTCACTATTATTAATAGTTCTAGCTAAATCTGTTTTGGCTTGCGCAATAATTAATAATTGATTTTGCTTGGCTTGTAATAAAGCGTTTAAGTCAATATTAGATTGTAAAATATCGGTTTGGTTCGCAACGCCTATTTGCTGTCTTGTTTTTACAATGTCTAATCGTTGTTGACTTGCTTCAATCGATTTTTCTATGGTTTTCAAGTAAGCTTGTTGACGCACTACATTATAATACTGTTGCATCACTTGTGCGGTGGTGTTCTGCATTTGTAATTGCAATAAAAAACCATTTTGTTTTTCAATCATAGCTAAACGATCCTTAAAAGCCATAATTCTATACCCATTAAAAATAATCACAGAGGCTGTAAGTCCCGCTGATAAGGTATTCCCGTCTACACCCGTTTTAGTAGTATTACGCGTAGGGTCGGCAAACTTTTGCTCAATAGTAGCTAATGTTTTATTATTATTAGCAGTAGCTGCAAGTGTGGGTAGTGCCCCTGCCACGCCATAATCGTTATTGTTTTTAGCAATAGTTAGATTGTTCTCGACGAGTTGTATATCGTAACTATTTTGAAGTGCTGTTTTAATAGCCTCTGTTAAGGATAATGTCTTCTGTGCAGCAAGCTGATTACTTGATAAAAGTAACCAAGATACCATAAGAAATAAAGAAGTTAATTTTTGCATACTTTAAAATTAAGATAGCGCAGTAGAAACCCGGTAAAAATTACATCAGTGGTTGAATCATACCATTTTATACCCT
This sequence comes from uncultured Bacteroidota bacterium, assembly GCA_903891965.1. GTDB lineage: Bacteria > Bacteroidota > Bacteroidia > Chitinophagales > Chitinophagaceae > Sediminibacterium. Next base: position 999 of record CAITGN010000405.1, on the reverse strand, counting down.
TACTAGCCCACTAATGTACCTATCGCTGCTCCTTGCACTACTTTTAATAAATTTCCAGGTTGGTTCATGTCAAAAACAATAATAGGTAATTTGTTTTCCATGCATAAGGTGAATGCAGTCGTATCCATTACTTTTAAGTTCTTTGATATACATTCTTGGAAGCTAATCTTTTCAAATTTAACCGCCGCTGGATTCTTTTCTGGATCACTATCATAGACACCATCCACGCGTGTTCCTTTTAAAATTACATCTGCCTTCATTTCAATCGCACGCAGTGAACCTGCGGTATCGGTAGTGAAATAAGGATTACCTGTACCTGCTCCAAATATTACTACACGTCCTTTTTCTAAATGACGAAGTGCTTTACGACGAATATAAGGTTCCGCCACTTGTCCCATTACGATGGCCGATTGTAAACGTGTATACACACCAATTTTTTCTAACATGGCTTGAATGGCCATTGCATTAATTACAGTGGCAAGCATTCCCATATAATCTCCATGCGCTCGCTCGATGCCACTATCGGCTTCATTCATGCCTCTATATATATTACCACCACCAATAACGATGGCTACTTGTACACCTAGCTCTACTACTTGCTTAATTTCATTGGCATATTTTTCAATAATTTTAGGATCAAAGGGATCTCCGGTTTTTTGATTTCCTAATAATGCCTCTCCTGATAATTTCAATAATACACGCTTGTATTTTGGCAACATAGTTCTACTTATTTTGTACTTGCAAGATAAGAATTTTGGGGCAACAAAAAAGGGTCCCAATTGCTTGGGACCCTGTATATTTCATTAGATCTTAAGGTATTTGCTCCTCAAAGCACCCGTTTATGGGGTGCTTTGAAAAAATCATAAGAGTGGGAAAGAATAAAAAATTAAATTCTTTAGAATTTTTTATTCTTATCCCCAAGCCACACGCTTGAATTCAGTCACTTTCAATGCACCGTCAACCGACTTTACATACTCACCCACTGTTTTACCGCCATCT
>CAITGN010000404.1:0-23855 GCA_903891965.1 uncultured Bacteroidota bacterium | reverse complement strand
AGCCAATGCTTTTCGGCCAATAACTAAAGTATCTGTATAGCGCTTCAAATTTGAATCAGAAATAGAAACAGGTAAACTAGCTGCTTTGAATACTTTATTAAAGTCATTGATGGTAAGGGGGGTATTGCCCGTTAAGTCTGGTTTTTTTTCAGCGCAAGCTAAAATCAAGCAGCAAAGCAATATATAGTAGCCATTACGCATCTCGTAGTTTTTTGCTAAAATAGACTATCAAACTGAGTTAGGCAAAAGCTTTTATCATTAAATTTACATTACTACGGGCATGAACCATTTAGCCTCTCAAAAGGGCCGAAATAGTCACTGACCACTAGGTGTATAATTATTAGGTGCTTAATGAACTACTTAATTTAGAAGGAAGTATAATTATGAGAGAAAAGTCTTTAGATAACCTGCACGAGTCGGTTCCTGTCCAAAATAAGGGTGGGTGGCGAAAATTTATGGCCTTTATTGGGCCTGCCTATTTGGTAAGTGTGGGGTATATGGATCCGGGTAATTGGGCTACCGATTTACAAGGTGGTGCCAAATTTGGATACCAATTAATTTGGGTATTACTGCTCAGTAATTTAATGGCTATTTTATTGCAAAGTTTAAGTGCAAGACTAGGTATTGTACGCAGATTAGATTTAGCACAAGCCAATAGAGAAACCTATCCTCCCTTTATCAATTTCATTTTATACATTTTAGCAGAACTCGCTATTGCTGCCACCGATTTAGCAGAAGTATTAGGAATGGCCATTGGCATTAAATTATTAACAGGCATGCCATTAATGTATGGTACACTCATAACTGTTTTTGATACTTTCCTATTTTTATTTTTACAACGCTATGGCATTCGTAAAATGGAGGCCTTTATTTTAGTGTTGGTGGCCACCATTGGCTTTAGTTTTCTAATACAAATGTTTATAGCCAAACCCGATTTGTCTTATGCCATTAAAGGTTTTATTCCTTCAAAATTATCTCCAGAGGCCTTGTATATAGCAGTAGGTATTATTGGAGCCACTGTAATGCCGCATAATTTATACTTGCATTCTGCTTTAGTGCAAACCAGAAAAATTGAAAGAAGCAGCAAGGGTATTCGAAAATCTATTTGGTATAATTTTATAGATAGTGCTGTAGCATTAAATGCTGCCTTTTTTGTAAATGCTTCCATTTTAATTTTAGCCGCCACTGCTTTTTTTACAACAGGTAATACGCATGTTGCAAGAATTGAAGAAGCGCATTCTATGTTAGCGCCTTTACTTGGTTCGAAATTAGCGCCTATTTTATTTGCTATCGCTTTAATTGCTGCCGGCCAGAGCTCAACAGTGACGGGCACTTTGGCGGGTCAAATAGTCATGGAAGGTTATTTAAAATTAAGATTGAATCCTTGGATAAGAAGATTATTAACTAGGCTTATTGCCATTGTGCCAGCAGTTTTAGTAATAGGCATAATGGGGGAAGAACATGTTGATGCGCTTTTGATTTTGAGTCAAGTTATTTTAAGTTTACAATTAGGCTTCGCCGTTATTCCACTCATACATTTTGTAAGCGATAAAACGACCATGGGCGAATTTGTAATTAATTGGAAAGTGAAAGCAATGGCTTGGGTGGTGGCCAGTATATTGGTGTTTTTGAATGGAAACTTAGTCTTGAGTTTTGTAATAAATTATATTGAAGGAGCAGGTAATGGATTAGTGAAAATTTTTTTAATACTACTGGTTCTTTTATTTTTAGCACTACTTATTTATATAATTGTATTTCCTATTTTTCTAAAAAGACATCATGCAAAGGTGGAGGAAGGTTTTCATGGTGAGATGATTGAATTAGATTGGTCACAGGAAGCGCCTGTGAATAAAATTGCGATTGCTGTTGATTTTTCAGTAGCCGATGCAAAGCTTATTAAAACGGCTATTCAACATGCACATGAGGCCACTGAATTTATTTTTATACATGTAGTGGAAAGTGCAACAGCAAAATATTTACAAGAATCAAGTGATGATAATGAAACCAGAAAAGACCAAGTGAGATTAGATACCTATGCAAATGCTTTACAATTGAAAGGCTATAAAGCCACTACCTATTTAGGCTATGAAAATAGGGTGAAGGAGATAGTTAATATTGTCAATAGCTATGATGCTAAATTATTGGTCATGGGAGGGCATCGCCACCAAGGTTGGAAGGACTATATCTTTGGGGAAACCATTGAGTCTGTTAGACATAAAGTAAAGATACCAGTGCTTATTGTGAATATATAAAGGACCAATTTAGGCCTATTTTACCTACCTATATCAGTAATTTATAAAGCTAGTTTTTGTACATTTGACAAAATTTATACACTATGGGACAGAAAATTAAAGTAGCCAATCCGGTAGTAGAATTGGATGGCGATGAAATGACTAGAATTATTTGGAAATTTATTAAAGACAAATTAATTCTTCCTTATTTAGAAATTGATATTAAGTATTATGATTTAGGTATGGAGTATCGTGACGAAACCAACGATCAAGTAACAGTGGATGCTGCCAATGCCATTAAGCAATATGGAGTAGGTATTAAATGTGCCACCATCACACCAGATGAACAAAGAGTAGAAGAGTTTAAGTTAAAACAAATGTGGAAGAGCCCTAATGGGACTATTCGTAATATTTTAGATGGTACTGTTTTCAGAGAGCCCATTGTTTGTAATAATGTGCCTCGCTTAGTGCCTAATTGGACTGCACCTATTTGTATTGGTCGTCATGCTTTTGGAGATCAATACCGTGCTACCGATTTTGTAACCAAAGGAAAAGGCAAATTAACTATTAAGTTTGAAGGGGAAGATGGAACCAAACAAGAGTTTGAAGTATTTAATTTCAAAGGGGATGGAGTAGCGATGGCTATGTACAATACCGATGAAAGTATTTATGGTTTTGCCCGTGCTTGTTTTAACCAAGCCTTAGCTAAAAAATGGCCTTTGTATTTATCTACAAAAAATACCATTTTAAAAAAATACGATGGTCGTTTCAAAGATATTTTTGAAGAAGTATATCAAAATGAATTTAAAGCCAAGTATGATGCAGCAGGTATTACTTATGAGCACCGTTTAATTGATGATATGGTGGCTTCTGCTTTAAAGTGGAATGGTAATTTTGTATGGGCTTGTAAGAATTATGATGGTGACGTTCAATCAGATACAGTAGCACAAGGCTTTGGTTCATTAGGTTTAATGACTTCTACCTTAATTACACCCGATGGTAAAGTAATGGAAGCTGAAGCGGCGCATGGTACAGTAACACGCCATTTCCGTGAACACCAAAAAGGAAATAGAACATCTACAAACCCTATTGCTTCTATTTTTGCATGGACAAGAGGATTAGAGTTCCGTGGTCAATTAGATAATAACCAAGAATTAATTCGTTTCTCTAAAGCTTTAGAAGAAGTTTGTGTGGAGACGGTAGAGTCTGGTATTATGACTAAAGATTTAGCAGTATGTGTACACGGCAATAAAGTAAAACATGGCGATCATTATGTTTATACTGAAGAGTTCTTAGATGCCTTGGACGCTAATTTGCAAAAGAAACTTGCTAAGTAATTTAAATAAATTTAGAAATAATACTTGCCTAAAGTAAGTAGCTCCATAAAAGAAAAACCCGATAGCTAATAACTATCGGGTTTTTTTATAAGTTAAATTTAGATAATAATACTAATTCTAAACGAGCTTTCGAGCAATGCGCAGAGCGAGGAGAGGATTTGTATTATTTCTAAATATAATGTAATTATTTTTTCATACATGCAGCACTACATTCATGCTTGCAATCCTTTGCAGTGCACATATGTCCTTTCTCGCCATGATTAGCTATATGACCTGCTCCGTCTTTGTGACAAGCTTTTGTGCACTTATGCTCTGCTTTATGACAATCTGCACTGCACTTATCTGCGGCAAATGAAAAGTTGGTTGCCATTAAAAATAATCCAGCGAATAATAATTTTTTCATGTTTTTTGTATTTAATTTTTTAAAATAATAATTTATTGTAAGATTTCTGTAATTGGTTTTCCAATCGAACCACTAGGCATTTGAATACCAAGTAGGGAAGTTATAGTAGGAGCAATATCGGTCATATAAGTTTCACGATGAACCGATGTTTTTTTAATGCCCTTGCCAAAAAACAATAAAGGAATATGTGCATCGTAATTGTATAATGTGCCATGGCTAGTGCCTGTTACAAATCCATCTACATAACCCGATTTATTAATAATGACTAAGTCGCCACTTCTTTTTGCGTTATAGCCATTCACAATTCTTTCTCTTAAAGAAGCAGGAATGGGTGCAATTGCTGCATGTCTTGATTCTACTATTTGTAAGACATCGGGCTTCTTCTCTAAAAAGGAGCTTACTAAATCAACTAATTTATCTTGACTTAAATGTAAGCTATCCATTAAGGGATGGTTGAAATAAATATTGCCCTCGCCAATAAAACTAATTAGGTTAGCACTTAAACCTTTAGCGGTTAGCATTGTACCAATTTCATTTTTTATTGCAGCTTCATTGCTTAAGCCGCCAGGTATTTGATGTTTAGTATTAAATGCAGGTATATTAGCCACTGCATGATCGGCTGTTAAAAAAACAGTATAGTTGTCTTTGCCCACTTGCTTATCTAAATAAGTAAAAAAGTCGGCTAAGATTTCATCTAATTTAATATAGCCATCCATAGTTTCCCAAGAGTCTGGACCAAAACTATGTCCAATATAATCGGGAGAAGAAAAACTTACAGCAAGTAAGTCGGTAATATCATCTGCACCCATGGCTTCATTTGCAATGGCTTGCTTGGCTAATTCCTCAACTAAGCTATTTCCATAAGGGGTAGTAGAAATTTTACCATAATCTTTTGCTATAAAACTTTTTAAAGCATAAGGGAAATGTTTGGCCTCTTTTCCAAAAGGAGTTGACTCATATATATTTTCATCCACATCACAATTGGCTTCATAAACAGATGCGGGTAAACTTAAATTCCAATCTAAATTATATAAGCTGTCGGGGCGGTGTAAACTATTATAATTAATTACCCATGTAGGCAGGGTTTTTCCGTAAAAAGTAGAACTAATAAAATTACCTGTTTTACTATCATACCAAAAAGCGCCATTGGCACTATGACCAGCAGGTATGATGGCTCCTCTATCTTTTAAAGAAATGCCAAATACTTTACTTTTAAAATTACTAGCTAATTTAAATTCATCGCCTAGGGTAGTTGTCCATACATTCACAGGACTCATTTGACCTGCAGCATTATTGCTACTTCCTAGGGTTTGCACATTGGCATCTTCAACACAGTAGATTTTTTTTTGTTTGACATTGTCATACCATTCATTACCGGCGATGCCATGCAAGGCTGGAACAGAACCAGTATATACACAGGCATGACCACAGGCAGTCACAGTAGGTAAGTAAGGAATTAAAGTATTATCCACAGTGGCGCCTTCATTGATGAATCTTGTAAATCCAGAAGAAGACTTAAAAAAGGGCTTGAACCTATTTACATAATCCCAACGCATTTGATCTACTACAATACCTACAACTAATTTAGGCTTATGCGTAGTGGATTCTAAGCTAGTATTGGCTTTTAGAGGTTTGCTATTTTTAGGATTTTGTGCATTGCTGAATAAAGAAAGAATGCTAAAGCTTATCAATAAAAGGGTTCTCATTTCTAATATTTTTCTCTTATAAAATGTACTTGTTAACACTAACAAGTAGTAGACTGCAATTTACGGCTATTTATTAGAGGATAAAAGGTAAAAATTTATTAAATTTGCTCATATAAAAAAAGATAATATGGCGGATATATTTGAAAGACTTATTAAGAATTATGGACCTATTGGTCAACACCGTGAAAGAGCCCATGGCTACTTTGCTTTTCCTAAGTTAGAAGGTGAAATTGGCTCTAAAATGAAGTTTAGAGGGCAAGAAATGATTGTTTGGAGTTTGAATAATTATCTAGGTTTAGCCAATCACCCAGCTGTGCGTAAGGCCGATGCTGACGCTAGTGCAAAATATGGTTTAGCCCTTCCTATGGGTGCTAGAATGATGAGTGGAAACAGCGATTTACATGAGAGGTTGGAAGCAGAATTAGCCAGTTTTGAACATAAGGAAGATGCTATTTTAATGAACTATGGTTACCAAGGAATCATGAGTGCCATTGATGCTATTTGTGGAAGACATGATGTGGTGGTGTATGACGCCGAGTGTCACGCCTGTATTATTGATGGATTAAGAATGTTAGCAGGTCACCGCTTTGTATATAAGCATAACGATATTGAAGACTGTGAAAAGCAATTACAAAGAGCACAAGCTTTAATTGACAAACAACAGTCTGGTGGAATATTAGTGATTACAGAAGGTGTATTTGGTATGGCGGGAGATCAAGGAAAGTTAAAAGAAGTAGTGGCATTAAAAAATAAATTCTCTTTTAGATTGTTGGTAGATGATGCACATGGTTTTGGAACTTTAGGCAAGACGGGTGCAGGTGCAGGAGAAGAACAAGGTTGTCAAGACGGCATTGACTTATATTTTTCCACTTTTGCAAAAAGTATGGCTTCTATTGGTGCTTTTATGGCAGGGCCTAAAACTATTATTGATTATATCAGGTATAATATTCGTTCACAAATTTTTGCGAAAAGTTTACCCATGCCTTATGTGGTAGGTAATTTAAAACGTTTAGAATTATTGCGTACACAAACTGAATTAAAAGACAATTTGTGGAAAAATGCCTTGGCCTTACAAAAAGGATTGAAAGAAAGAGGCTTTGATATTGGCAAAACCGATTCAGTGGTGACACCTGTGTATATGAAAGGCGGCGTAGAAGAAGCCACTTTGATGGTAATGGACTTAAGAGAGAACTATAAAATATTTTGTTCAATAGTAGTGTACCCTGTTATTCCAAAAGGGCATATTATATATAGATTAATTCCTACAGCTGAACATACACAGGAAGAAATTGATTTAACCTTGAAAGCCTTCAGTGAAACAAAAGCGAAATTAGATGCAGGCGCTTATAAGGCGGAAGAAATTCCAGATATGGCGAATAAGTAAAAGACAAGAAAATTTCTAGATAGTATAGAGCAAGATTAGTTAGAGTAAGTCTAATTGATTTTGCTCTTTTTTTAATACTTCAATACTCACATTGAGTTCAAACCCTACTAGTAAGATTAATGAATTGAGGTAGATCAAAGTCATTACCACTAATACCGTTCCAATAGATCCATAAATTTTACTATAACTACTAAAATTATTAACCCAATAAGAGAAACCGAGGGTGGTGATTAACATTAATAAAGTAGAAAGTAAGGCGCCAGGAGAATTAAGCGGCCATTTTTCTTTGATAAGGGGTGCGTATTTATAAATAAAGGCATTGCCAAAAAACAAGAGTAAAATAATAACGCCCCAACGAACAGTATTCCAATAGGGAACAATGGTTTTTCTTTTGATATCAAATACATCTCTAAGCAAGGTAGTTAATTGGTCTTGGCCTATGAGTACTAGTAGGCTTGCAAACACCAATAGTATTAAAATAATGGTTAATCGTATGGCCCTCATTCTTTGATGTAAGAAAAAGGGTTTGTTTTGCATGATGGATTTATCAAAACTTCTAATAATGCCTGTCATGGCATTAGATGCGTAAAATAAGAGTAGTAAAAATCCAAAGGAGAATATACCCACGTGCTGACTTAATAAATCGTTAATGATTTCCATGATGAACCGGTAAGTACTTGAGTTGGGGGCAATATCTTTAAAGACAGAAAGTATTTGTTTTTTGACTTTAAAAGCTTTCGGGAAATAGGGGATGATTGAAAATAAAAAAAGAAAACCCGCAGGCAGCGCCATGATTAAGTTAAAAGAAATGGCAGAGGCCCTGTCGTATAAGCCTAATGTGTTTAACTGGTTGTAAATAAACCTTAATACCTGGTATAAATTAACATGTTGAAAACCCGGAATATAAATTGCCTTTGCTTTTTGTTTTAAAAACAAGTAGAAGGGCTTGAAAAGCTTGATGATGGTATTAAGTAGTATGTTAAGAAATTGATTCAAATGAAGGGGTTGAGTTGTGGTTTTGCGTATTTATTAATTTTATTTTCTGAACTTTATTTATTTTTTTTAGCTTGGTATTCATCTAGTTTAAGCTGATATTCTTTGGCAAATTTATTATGTTCTTCATAAGTAGCACTGAAATGATGATAACCACTGAAATCAGCCTTGGCTACAAAATAATAATAATTAGTATTGGGGGCGTCTAAAACCAAATCAATGGTTTTAGGTGCGGGTGTACAAATAGGGCCAGGAGGTAGGCCTGCTTTCTTATAGGTATTATACGGTGAAGGATTGGTTAAATACTTTTCATAAATACGGGTAAGGGTAAAATCCTGCATGGCATATTTAATAGTAGGACAGGCTTGTAACGGCATTTTTTTCTTCAATCTGTTCTGATAAACACTTGCAATAATGGTTTTATCAGAATCGTAATTTGTTTCTTCTTCCACAATAGAAGCTAAAGTGTATACCTCATTTTTGCTAAGTCCAATAGATTCCGCTTTTGCTAAGCGATTATTTTTACTCCAAAAAAGACCTTCTTCTGTTTTCATTTTTTGCAAAAGCTTAGGCATAGGCGTAGACCAATAAAATTCATAGGTATTGGGAATAAATAAGCTAAGCACTTGCGTGGTATCTGTACCAAAAGGGGCAAGTGAGTCGTTGCTAGTTAAATACTGCATGCACTGGGTACTATCTATTGCAAAAGTACTTGCTACTAATTGAGCAAGGTCGGCCTTGGTTCTTACTTTGTTTAAAATAAATTTAACCCTTGCTTGTTGGTTGTTTCTAAGTATTCTAATTAAGTTCAGTAAGCTTGTTTTTTTATCAATTAAAAATTTACCTGGTTTAATTCTATCTTCTACATTGAATAATTTAGCCAAAACTAAAAAGCTTGTTTTATCTCTAATTATTTTTTTAGCACTTAAGCTATCTGCTAAGGCGTCTAGCCCTCCCGCATTATATTGAAAGCTTGCTTTTTCTGCACTGAAATGAGTCACCTTAATAAATAGGGTATAGGAACTATATAGTGCCAAGACCAATAAAGCGAGTAAGATCCATTTTTTCATAGAGTAAAGATATTTCATCCTTTTAATACAGAATCAAAATACAATAAAAATCCCTCTCGTTTGCGCGAGAGGGATTAAATATTTTGGATAAAAAAGGCTTAGGTTAATCTAGTCATTAACTTTTGCCATTTAGTATTACTTTTTAGTTGCTGCAGGAACAGTAGCTGGTGCAGTAGCAGGCGCAGTCGCAGGAGCTGCTTGTACTGGAACTGGAGCTGGAGCAGGTGCTGTTACTGAAGTATTTACTTTATCTAATAAACCTTTATCAGATGCAGTACTACCAGATTTTAAGAATAAGGTAGAAGTCATGGCTAATACAGCAATTACTGCAGCGAATATCCAAGTACCTTTTTCAAGCACATCTGTTGTTTGCTTAACGCCCATAAAATTATTCGTAAGGCCGCCTACATTTGCATTTAAACCGCCACCCTTTGGATTTTGAATTAAGACCATAAATCCAAGGCCCAAACAAGCCACAATAATCAATATCAAGTAAATTGTAATCATTTCTTATGTTTTAAATGTTCTATTCTAGACGCAAAATAAACGGATTTTTCAGGAAAAATAAAACTTAATTTAGAATAGATGTCGATGGCTTTACGCTTATTGCCTTGTTTTAGCCATATTTCAGCCATGGCTTCTGTGATAACATCGGCCGTGGTATTGGCTTTTTCAGCAATAGCGGCTATTTCCTTCTCATTTTCCTCTGCCATTTCTTCCATCACAGGAATACCCTCTTTTTGCTTTAAAACCTTTAACCAGGCGGTAAAACTCCTTAATTGTTGGGTGAATTTGTCCTGAGGCACCTTCGATAAGTCAATTTCAATACCCTGGGCAGCAAAATAGTCGGCTTTGGCAGCCATGGCAATTTCATTTTCAAAGGCTAATTCTATGGTTTCAATGGGCTCCTTAAATTGAGCAAACTGCTCTGAAATAAGGTTGGTTACTTTATCATCTAAGGGACTAGCAATAGTATCTTCTTGCTTTTCATGTAATATTTGGTGTAAATGTAAAGCAGAAGGAAAATAACTAGTTGCTTTTTGCACTTGTTCTTGAAATAAGGGAGAGCCTTCTAATTCATATTTCTTGGCTAATAAAAATTGTAAGCTTGCGCTATAAGGATGGGTTTGCACCCATTTCTCTAAGTCTTTTGTTTCAATAGATTCTAGTGTACCATGACCAGTCCATTGCGCAAGTATTTTATTATGTTGGGCTGAAGTCATTATTACCAGTTTGAAAAAATTTGATTAAAGATATCGTCAGTAATATTTCTAAGGATGTCCTCCATGAGTTGACCTTCTGCTTGATTCAAAGTAAGGGTAGCAGAAAAATCAAAATTTCTAGTGACATCAAATTCTTGTTCTTTGTTTTCTAAAGTCTTTTTTAAGACCACATGCACAGTTACCGTTAATCGGTTGGTACTTGCTTGCAGCGCGCTTACACCTACTGTTTGTGAAGGGTCGTAATTGGTAATGGTTGCAAATATTTGATAATGCGCATCGTCATTATTGGTTCGAGTCAATTTCGTTTGACTCATAATTTTTTGCTGCAACTTATCGGTTAATAGGGGCGCTAGTTGAGGGTTGACATACCTCGCTTTATTTTCTATAAAACCTATCTTAATAGTTTTGATATTATCTGGAATTACAGCATCTCTAAAACTATAAATGCCACAACCACTCAAAAGAGTTGCACATAGAGTGATGGGTAAAATAAATTTTACAAATAATGGTATGCCCCATTTCCCTTTAGTAAGAAAAAATGATGTCTTGAAAAATTCTGTAAAATCTTTTTCTATGTTATGCCTATTCTTCAATGTTGTATTCTTTAATTTTTCTATACAATGTTCTTTCGCTAATACCTAAGTCGGTAGAAGCGTCTTTTCTACGGCCTCTATGTTTCTTAAGTGCCTTTAAAATTAGTTCTTTTTCTTTATCCATGATATTCAAAGATTCATCCACTTCATAATGGCTATTGGGCTCGTTGTCTATAATGATAGGCTGAGGGTGGTTCAAATGAACAGTAGGCTGTGCGTTAGCCGAAGAAACATGCGCAGCGGGGCTTGGCATGATATCTTCTTTTAATTCATTGATTAAAGATTCTTTATTAAAATTGCCTGGTTGCCCTGCAATGGAAGGATTTTGTAATATTTCTAAAAACATTTTCTTTAATTCGTTCACGTCTTTTTTCATGTCAAAGAAAAGCTTGTATAGAATTTCTCTTTCATTAGCAAATTCTCCCACAGGGCTGCCACTAGTTACCATGGGCATATTATGCATATTATGTTGAGGTAAAAAGCCTGCCAAGGTTTCACTATTAATATTATCCGATTTGCGCAGTACTGAAATTTGTTCTGCAATATTTTTTAATTCACGCACATTCCCTGGCCAACTATACTTAGTAAGTAGTTCTCTTGCTTCTTCATCTAAAAAGATGGGCTTGGTTTTATACTTCTCTGCAAAGTCCACCACAAATTTTCTAAACAACAAAGGAATATCTTCTTTGCGATCTCTTAAAGAAGGAACACGAATGGGAACTGTGTTTAATCTATAATATAAATCTTCTCTAAATTTTCCTTTCTGTGTGTATTCTAAAAGTTCTCTATTGGTAGCAGCAATTACTCTTACATCCGATTTCTGTACTTTCGAAGAACCCACTCTTATAAATTCTCCCGTTTCAAGTACGCGTAATAAACGGGCCTGTGTGCCCAATGGCAATTCGCCAATCTCATCTAAGAATATAGTACCACCACTCACTGTTTCGAAATAACCTTTTCTACTATCAACAGCACCGGTGAATGAACCTTTCTCGTGTCCAAATAACTCAGAGTCAATCGTGCCTTCCGGAATAGCACCGCAGTTCACTGCAATAAAAGGATTATGTTTTCTTGCCGATAAGCTATGAATAATTTGAGAGAAGACTTCTTTACCCACGCCACTTTCACCTACTATTAAAACAGTTAAGTCGGTGGCAGCTACTTGCTCTGCAGTATTCAATGCATGATTCAGCGCAGGCGTGTTGCCTATAATACTAAATCTATTTTTTAATGCTTGTAAGTCCATGTTTATTATTTTATAGTACCCATTAAAGTACCTTTTGTATATGCTGTAATAAGTATATTAACGTAATCCCCTTTAGCAAGTGTTTTTGAGGTACCCTCGCTTGACTTAGGAAATACGACTACTTTATTCTGACTAGTTCTTCCCATCCACTCTTGATCGCTTTTTTTACTATTTCCTTCAATCAGTACTTCGTAAATTTTACCTACTTCTTTTTTATTACTATCATTGGATAAATGCCATTGTACATCTACAATTTCTTGTAGTCTTCTTTTCTTTATATCTAGTGGAACATCGTCCTCGTATCTTTTTTCTGCTAAAGTGCCTGGGCGTTCTGAATAAAAATACATGTAGGCATAATCGTACTCAGCTAATTGCATAATACTTATAGTGTCTTGATGGTCATCTTCTGTTTCAGTGCAAAAGCCTGCAATGATATCGGCTGATATACTACAGTCTGGCATGAGTTCTTTAATACGCGCTACTTTGGCTAAATACCATTCGCGTGTATAGGTACGGTTCATTAATTGTAAAACTCTTGTGCTACCACTTTGAACAGGTAGGTGAATGTATTTACAAATATTGGGGTACTTCATCATGGTGAATAAAACTTCATCGGTAATATCCTTCGGATGAGAGGTGCTAAATCGAACTCTTAATAAGGGACTAATTAAAGCTACACTTTCTAATAGCTGCGCAAATGTAACCTGGGTATTGGTTTCAGGGTTTGTCCAATAATAACTATCTACATTTTGTCCAAGCAGGGTTACTTCTTTATAGCCTTTATCAAATAAGTCTTTGGATTCTGCTACAATAGAAAATGCGTCTCTGCTTCTTTCACGACCTCTTGTAAAAGGGACGACGCAAAAACTACACATATTATTACATCCACGCATAATAGATACAAAACCACTAATGCCATTGCTATCTAAACGCACGGGAGAAATATCTGAATAAGTTTCATCACGACTTAATAAAACATTCACTGCTTTTTGTCCAGTGCCTGCTTCAATAAGTAAATCGGGTAGGGTTCTATAAGCATCGGGGCCTACTACTAGGTCCACTAATTTTTCTTCTTCTAATAATTTTGATTTTAATCTCTCTGCCATACAACCCAAAACACCTACTAACATTCCTGGCTTTTGTTCTTTGTACTTTCTAAACTCGGTTAATCTTTTTCGAACAGTAAGTTCTGCCTTCTCTCTAATAGAACAAGTATTGATTAAAATTAAATCTGCCATTTCCAAATTACGGGTACTGCCATATCCATTTTTCTCTAAAATAGATGCCACCACTTCACTGTCCGCAAAATTCATAGCACAGCCATAGCTTTCTATCAGAAAGAACTTAGTAAAAGGCGCTTTATTTTCAGAAGATACATAGGCTTCCCCTTGTCTTAGCTCGTCGTGTTCCTTGGTTGCCGTTGTAAATAATTCCATTCAATTAGGTTTGAAACGCAAATTTAGTTAAAAAAATAGAATGTGTCAACTTGTCAGCCAGAACTTCTAATTATTTGATAATGAAACCCTTACTTAGTATATTGAACATATGTGTTAATAATTTATATATAATTAGAAATCAATGATTTATCAAAGGCTTCCTATATTTGAAAAAATATTGAGTTACATGCGAAAAAGTCTGCTTACAGTTTTAGTTTTTATAGGTGTACAGACAGTTATAGGTGTGCAGACATTAATGGCTCAAAATATAGCAGTGGCCAAACTAAGGTCAGAAACTTCAAGATCTATAAAAAAAGACAACGATACCAGTTATTACAATTGGAAGCAAGGGGGCATGTATAATTTTAATTTATCACAAAGCTCTTTAAGCAACTGGGCAGCGGGGGGTGATAATTTTAACATGGCTATTAATAGTTACTTTAATTATTATGCCTATTTCCAAAAGCCTCGTCAAAGCTGGGATAATAATTTAGATCTGAATTTAGGCTTTGTACAATCTACTAGTTTAGGGGGAAGAAAAAATGATGACAGAATAGATGTCTTAAGTAAATATGGTTACCGTATTGATACAACCGGTATGTGGTACTTGTCAGGTTTATTCAATTTTCGTTCACAGTTATTTGATGGTTATAGCTTTAGTGGGTCTAATGCCAATTTCACTTCTTCTTTCTTGTCACCTGCCTATATTATTTTATCTGCGGGATTGGACTTTAAACCTAATAATACTTTCTCGGTTTTCTTTTCTCCTTTAACATCAAGAACTACTTTATTATTAAATACAAGGCTTTCTAATTTGGGTAGTTATGGTGTACCTGTTGGAAAAAAGATAAATAGAGAGACGGGTTTATTTGTAACGGTGAATTATAATAATACCATTGCACCCAACATTACGTATAAAGGTCGTGCCGATTTTTTCTCTAACTATTATGAAAAGCCAGAAAATATTAATTTATACATGACCAACATGTTTACTTTTAAAATTAATAAGTATTTCTCGGCAACTTATAGTTTAGATTTAATGTATGATGATAAAATTAAAATCTTTGGCCCTTTGAAGAAATCTCCCGGGCTTCAATTAAAAAGTATAATTGGAATTGGTTATCTAAAAAACTTACAAGTAAAAAAGACCATTCTAAAGCCTAAGATTTAGTAATAGCCTTTAGTGTATGTTTTATCTTATTCGCTTTATGCGTTAGATCCTGATAGTCTTTACTGATAATGGTTACATGGCCCATTTTTCTACCTGGCTTGGTTTGTTTTTTACCATATATATGTACAAATACATTATCCATTTTCAAGACTTCCTCTAGTCCTTCATAATGAACCTCACCGCTATAGCCTTCGCTACCAATAATATTTACAATGGCAGAAGGCAAGATAGCATCGGTATTGCCTAAAGGGTAGTCTAGTAAAATTCTTAGTAGCATATCATACTGGCTACTATAATTTGCTTCAATAGTATGGTGTCCGCTATTATGCACACGAGGCGCTGTTTCATTTACCCATACATCGTCGTTGCCATCAATAAATAATTCAATAGCAAATAAACCGGGGCTATTTAAACCTTGTACTACTTTTCTAGCAATGGCCTGAGCCTTCCATAAAACTTTTTCTTCCAACTTAGCTGGGCTTAATTGATAATCCAATAAATTATATACAGGATCAAAAATCATTTCAGCAGGAGGGTAAATAATCGTTTCTCCTTTGGCGTTCATGCCCACAATAAGTGCAATTTCTTTTGCAATTTTTATTTTCTGTTCTAATACAGAAGGAACATTAAAGCCCAATTCAATTTCTTTTTCGCTAGCTATTATTTGAACGCCTTTCCCATCATAACCACCTTCAGCCAATTTATGCACTGCTGGTAGTAAGGAAATATGGTTTAATAAATCGGATTGTTTTTGCGTAATAACAAAAGAGGCAGTGGGAATTTCATTTTCTTTATAAAACTGCTTCTGTAAAATTTTATTTTTAATGGTGCGAATAGCGCTAGGCTTGGGGTATACTTTAACGCCTTCGGCTTCTAGTTTTTCTAAGGCATCTACATTTACCGCTTCAATTTCTATGGTAATGGCGTCTAAACCTTTTCCGAAATTATAAACGGCATCAAAGTCTTGGATATTACCTAAGGTAAAATGATGACATAAATGAGCGGCAGGGCAATGGGCATCATTTTCTAGTACGTAGGTAGTAGCGTCATAGTTAGCGGCAGCTTGCAACAACATTCGTCCTAATTGACCCCCACCTAAAATGCCTAATTTCATTTTACTATCTTTTGGCAAAGATAAGGTTCTTGGACAAGTTTTCATTTTGCATAGCGCTGAAAAGAGATTAATTTTGTTTACTTATTCATCTAGTCATTAATTAAGGTACTATGTCAGCACTGCCCATTATTACTGTAAAAGACCTCGTAAAATCCTATGGCGATTTTAAAGCAGTCAAAGGCATCAGCTTTGAGGTAAAAGAAGGGGAGATATTTGGACTCTTAGGCCCCAACGGTGCAGGAAAGTCAACCACCCTTGAAATTATTGAAACTTTAAGGCAAAAGACAAGTGGTACAGTCATGGTGAATGGTTTTGACTTAGACAAGTCTCCAGAGTCTATCAAAAAAATGATAGGCGTTCAATTACAAATCGCCGGCTTTTATCCTAATTTAAATTTAACTGAGCTTATTCATTTATTTGTGGGTTTATACCAAAATGAAATGGATGCTACAGCGCTTTTACAAAAAGTGAATTTAGAAGACAAGGCCAAAGCAAAGTTTAAAGAATTAAGTGGGGGACAGAAGCAAAGGTTTTCTATTGCCACAACTTTAATAAATAAACCTAAAATCATATTCTTAGACGAACCTACTACAGGATTAGACCCTCAAGCAAGAAGAAATTTATGGGACTTAATTAAAGAAATTAGAGACAATGGCACTACAGTAATTATAACCACTCATTATATGGATGAGGCAGAAGTGTTATGTGATAGAGTAGCCATTATTGATAGTGGAAAAATAATTGCTATTAATACACCGAATCATTTAATTGATGAATTAGTTGAAACCGGATTTGAAAAAGTGAAAGAAGTAAAAAAAGCCAACTTAGAAGATGTATTTATACATTTAACAGGCAAGGCTTTAAGAGAAGAATAAAAATTTAAAAATAAAAATTAAATAAATAATAAAATGGAAGACTTAAAATACCCTATTGGTAAGGTTGAATATTTACCTTTTACAGAAGCGAACAAGAAAGCATGGATTAATGCTATTAAAATAGCGCCAGCCGATTTAGAAATAGCGGTGCAACATTTAGATAAAGCACAGTTAGATACTCCATACAGAGAAGGCGGTTGGACTATTCAACAAGTAATGCACCATATGGCCGATAGTCATATGAATGCTTTTATTCGTTTTAAAATGGCCTTGACAGAAGAAGTACCTGCTATTAAAGCTTATGATGAAAAAGGTTTTGCTAACACGGCCGATTCTTTAAATACTCCTATCAATTATTCTACCACTATACTACATGCCTTACATGCGCGTTGGGTAATGCTATTAGAATCTATGACCGATGAACAGTTTCAAAGAAAATTATTTCATCCAGGTAGAAATGCAGAAGTAAGTTTATGGGATATGCTAGCTATTTATTCTTGGCATGGTAAACACCATCTTGCCCATATTACGAATTTGTGTAAGCAGAAGGGTTGGTAGTAGCCTTGGTAGTAAGCTTATTAGTAGACTTAGTTTATTTTTTAAACAAGGCTCTGTCCACTTCGGCTACTAAGTAAACGCTTCCTATAACTAGTATTAAGTCCTTGTCAGTGGCTTTTGCTGAAGCTGATTGTAAAGCAATATTTACATCGCTATAAATATCCCCTTTAAGTCCTAATGCATTTGCTTTTTCTGCAAGCTCCTTAGAAGCGAGGGCTCTAGGTAAATGCGATTGCGTGAAATAGTAATTCGCATTTTTAGGAAGTAATGAAAGTGCTGCATCCACATCTTTATCTTTCACCATTCCTGTCACTATATATAATTGCTCGAATTTGGTAGTAGCTATTTGATCAAGTAGGGCCTTGATGCCATGCTCGTTATGGGCTACATCTAATACAATTCTAGGATTAGATTGAATACATTCCCATCTTCCCATGAAGCCAGTAGAGGATTTTATTTCAACTAAGGCTTGCTGAATGATTGCACTATTTAATTTCCAACCCATGTCTGCTAATAGTTGACAAGCCACTAAAACACCTTTTAAATTTTTGGCTTGATACTTTCCTGGAAGGTCGCAGCTAATAGTAAAATTTGCATCCAATAAAGGCTTGCTCAATAAATGAACATGTGGTTGGCTAAAACTAAAGCTGGCGGTATTCCAATTGTTTTCAAAAGCATTTAGTTCAATAAAATCTTCACTAAAATAAATGGGTGCATTTTCTAAAGCTGCTTTTTCCATGAAAACCGACTTGGTTGCAGCAATACTTTCACTTATTACTATGGGGGTTTCTTTTTTAATAATGCCTGCTTTTTCTGATGCAATGGCTTCAAGTGTATTTCCTAGTAAGGCCATATGATCCCATCCAATATTGGTAATAAGGCTTAGTATAGGTTGAATCACATTGGTGCTATCTAGTCTTCCACCAAGTCCTGTTTCAATAATGGCAATATCACAATTTTCTGCAGCAAAATAATCAAATGCCATGCCCACCGTGATTTCAAAAAACGAAGGTTCGATTTCTTCAATCAAGGGTTTTACTTTTTCTGTAAAGGAACTGACAAACTCTTTGTTACACATTTCTCCATTTACTTTTATTCTTTCTCTAAAATCATATAAATGAGGGGAAGTGTATAAGCCTGTTTTATAGCCTGCTTTTTGAAAAATGGCAGCCAGCATATGACTTGTAGAACCTTTTCCATTGGTGCCTGCTACATGAATGGTCTTAAATTTATTTTCAGGATTGCCTAAGAAAGAACAAATTAATTGAGTGTTATGTAAATCGTTTTTAATGGCAGCGGCTCCAATACGACTAAACATAGGAAGACGACTATATAAATAGTCAATGGTATTTTGATAATCGATCAAAGCAGTGAAATTAATTATTGATTTTCGAACTTGAACTTTACGGTCACATTAGAAACATGATCTGAGCTGTTGAAACTAATTTTAGTTAAGTATTCCACAATGGCTCTTTTATATTTAGCATCGTTAGAACTAGAACCTTTTACAATTTGTACAAAACGGCCAAGGCCTGCAGGGTTCACTTCAATTTCTGCATATATAGTAGCAGGTTCTACATCTCCATTAAATGAATAAGCCTTGGTCACTCTTCTGTCGCCTTTAGTTACAAAAGGGCCGCCTGTTCCTTCATAATTTTTTCCATTAATACTTCCATTCGCCACCCCTTGATCGCCTTTACCTCCAGCAATGCCTTGGTCTTTTACATTATTATAACTGTCTTGGTTATTGCCACCTTTACCATTACCCCCAGCGTATTTTCCCATTAATGCCTTTGGCTTGGGAGCAGGAGGAAGGGGTAGGTTTTTAATATTGGTTTTAGCTTTCGAGGATCTGATGGCTTCGTCATTAGGATCGTTGCCACTTGCATTTATCTTAACAGCCTTATTAATAGCCGTTGCTTTTACTTTTTTGCTTGAACCTAGTTCTGGTGCTGGGGCCTCTTTGCTTAAGGGCGCAATATCTCCTTGGCCTGTTGTGGTATTGCCTAGGTTCACTTCCATATAAGCAGTAGCAGGAGGGATAACGGTGGCAGCAGGTTGTTGCCAATGCATAATAATAAATAAGCAAGACAAGGCAATACATATAACTAAGGTGTAAGCACCTGCCTTTATATTTTTTTCTTGTTCGAAGCTTAATTGCATGCTATAAAATTAATGCAAAAATAGATCAAAACCCAAATTTCACATCCTTTAAGATGAATGTATTATGGGCTTAATAGGACTAGGCCAGGTATTAATTATAATGCCTGTGATTATAATACAACCGCTCACTATTTGTGCTGTAGAAAAGCTTTCTCCTAAAAAAAGCACTGCTTCAATAGAGCTTAATAAAGGAATTAAAGTGCCAAATAAAGCGGCCTTGCCTGCACCAATTTTTTGAATAGCATTATTCCATATTAAATAAGAGATGGTGGAATTACCAATACCTATATAAAGTACTATCCATAATAGATGTGTGTTAAACACGATGGGTTGAACAAAATTTATTTCATAGGTGGCTACTGGTAATAATAAAATAGCACCAATTGCAAAGAGTACTAATAAGAAACTATTATTAGAAATGCCAACTGGTTTTTTACGCACAAAAACATTGTATATACCAAAACAAATACCTGCACCAATCATCCATAAATCGCCGGTACTTATTTGGAAATGTAAAATATTGGCCATCTGACCTTTCGTTAATAAATACACTGTGCCAATTAAACCTAGTATAATGCCTGTGATATTTTTCCAGTGTAATTTTTCATTTACAAAATAGGCAGCAAGCAGTGCCGCCACAATAGGGTGCACGGTGGAGCCAAATAAAGCCATATTAATAGCGGTGGTATAATGACCTGCTGTATATATTAAAGTATTGTAAACGGAAAATCCTATAAGACCCATCCAAAAAAAGTAAGCCTTGTTGGCTTTAAAAATGGGCCATTCATTTTTTAAATTTTTATAGGCAAAGGGGAACATGAAAATAGTAGCTATTGTCCATCTCATGAAAGCTAAACTAGCAGGGCCTGCTAAATGAATTGAATAACGAGATACTATAAAATTCCCAGACCAGATAATACTAGAGGTTATGGCAAGTGCTGCTCCTATTTGATTTTGTCTTCTCAATGGTGTGCAAAATTTTGAGTAAAATCGCCTTTAATTCTTTCAATAGGAGGGTTGTAGTAACCAAATTGTAAATGGGGGAATTCTTCTTTAATTAATTCCATCATTTGTTTAACACCCATAATTTCTCCCATATCGGTCACGCCAATTTTACCTAAATACCAATCGGGATCAATATTGAAATTGCGCCATTGAATCATTTTTAAATCGGTATCTCTGATAAATTTTCTTAAAGCTTCATATTCTTCTACACTGTCCGTCATGCCAGGGAAAACAAAATAATTAATGCTTGTCCATTTACCAGCCGCCGACATCACACGCACACTTTCTTTAATGTCCGCAAAAGTATAATTGTTAGGACGGTAGTAGGCGTTGTAAATATTTTCACGAACGGAATTGGTACTTACCCTTAAACTATCTAGTCCCGCTGCTGCTAAAATTTTTACAGCTTTTGGATCAGAGCCATTGGAATTTATATTGATACTTCCTTTATCTGTATGCTTTCTTATTTCAATAATGGATTCTTTAATTGTTTCCCACATTAATAAGGGTTCACCTTCACAACCTTGTCCAAAACTTACAATAGGGAAAGGGGCTGTCATTAAATGGGGAACGGTGTATTCTACTACCTCAGCGGCAGTAGGTTTAAAACTCAATCGTTCTTGATTCGAAAAAATTTCTTCTTCAATAGGTTGAAATGAAATACATCCAATACAATTGGCGTTACATGCAGGTGAAATTGGAATAGGACATTCCCATCTGCCCATGGCAAAATTTCTTGCAGCAGGACAATGATAAGTCATGCAACAATTTTCCATCAAATGTTTCACCAATCTATTTTGGCTATAGGTTTCCAACAATTTACTTGTACCTGTTTCAATTATTTTTTGATCATAGCCTTCACAATCTTGTCTAATATCTTTTTCAATTCTTACAGCGGGCACATAATTTTTTCCATCCTGCCAACCCACAGCAGTATAACAAAATAATGGAAGTGTAGGTGCATTGGGTAAGGTTTCATAAGCTGCCACGTATAATCCTGTATGTGCTGGAGGAATAAAGGCAGCTACTGCCCAACCTTTTTCACAAATACGCATTTCACCTGTTTCTACATCAATACCAATACCTCTTCTTTCTGGTAATTCATACAAGCTTCCACCATTAGGAAGTTCAATCCAATCGTCTACATCAATCGGATAAGCGTCCCAGCCTGCACGTCCTGCAACATACAAACTAGTGTCTTCAAATATTTGGCCTTTGCCATCGGAGTATAAAATATAGGGAGAAGATTGTAATGACATATTATAAAGGTATCAATTAGAATTGAGTTTGAGAATTAGTTTAGTATTGACTTTAATATTGATTTGTTAGGATTGACTTGTTCTAGAATTAGCTATTTGTTCTGCACAAAATGCATTGAATTCATTAGTTATAGTTAAACTAACTGGTTCATTAATTTGTTTTTGAATAAGTTTGTTGTCTTTGAAATCAATAGTAATAAGGTCGTCTTTAATAATAGCATTTTCTATATAGCCCCAAGGGTAGTGCTTTTTAGGAAATGTATTGATGACTATGCCCGCCGGATCAAATGCGATTTCATAGGGAAATTTAACCTGTCTTTCAAATAAGGCGCCTATTAAAAAAATAGCTGCTATGATTAAGCCGTTGGGCTGTAAAAACCAACCCCAGGAGGCTATTAATAATCCTAGTCTGTAATAAGGTAAAATGCCTCTTTTAGCTTGAAAAAAACAGAATATCCACCAGCTTGTAAAGGCAGTCATGATCGCGAAAATGAGGGCTGGCTTAGGGAATAAGCCTAAATAAATAGAATAGCCAAAGGCCACCAAAGATATTAATAACATGAACTGGCTAATACGGTCTACATTTTTAAAATCGGGGCTTTTACAAACTATGATATAGTCAAATTCACGCATAAAAAATGGGTTTCGATGAGGATAAATTTTGGTGCAATTTAAGCTCATTTGGTTAACTTTGCACCATGAAGAAAACACATATTGCATTATTGGTATTAATCGCTGCCGCCATTGTAGTGCTTATTAGCTATACAGGCGATTTAAGTAGTTATGAAACAATTGGTTCAGCCAAGCAAAAAGAAGGAAAATTTGTGAATTTGATAGTTAAAATGGACAAGTCAATTCCTGTTCAATACGATCCAGTAAAAGATCCTAATTTATTAGAGTTCAATGTACAAGATAGTGTGGGGGGCAAAATTAGTGTGGTCTATCATAATACCATGCCTACCGATATGGAAAAATCGGAGCGTTTGGTGTTGAAAGGAAAAGTACAAGGAGATCATTTTGAATGTTCTGCAATAGTGATGAAATGTCCTTCTAAATACAAGGACAATCCCAATGCGATGAAAGACCAACCGGTCACCATTAGCAATTAAAAAAATACAATTAGGTAAATGAATACTACAAAGTTTCTTGACGAGCATCTATTTCCTGGTCAAATAGGATATTTTTTAACCATACTTTCTTTAGTCGCATCTTTAGTAGCTACTTATTCTTTTGCGAAAGCATTTTTCTCTAAAGAAATAAGTTTGCAAGCGCAGTGGGAAAAATTAGCCAAGATTGCTTTTATTATTGAATCAGTGGCGGTAGCTTCTTGTTTTGTGGTTTTATTTTACATTATTTCAAATCATTTGTTTGAATATAAGTATGCCTACATGCATAGCGATAAAAATTTGCCTTATCAATATTTATTAAGTTGTTTTTGGGAAGGGCAGGAAGGAAGTTTTTTATTATGGAGTTTTTGGCACTGCGTTTTAGGTTTAGTGGTACTTGCTACTAAAAAGAAATGGGGTGAAAA
This sequence comes from uncultured Bacteroidota bacterium, assembly GCA_903891965.1. Taxonomy (GTDB): domain Bacteria; phylum Bacteroidota; class Bacteroidia; order Chitinophagales; family Chitinophagaceae; genus Sediminibacterium. The sequence goes on along the minus strand of CAITGN010000404.1, from coordinate 557 downwards.
TGTTAATGGTGTAATGATGGTGTTGAACTTTGTTCAATTTTGTTTAGCCACCATGATAGTGGGCCTGTATATTTTTGATATGAAATTGGGAAGCAGTCCATTTTTATTATTAAGAGAAGAAATGAACTGGCCTATTTTATCAAGACCCGATTATTTACATTTAATAAAAGATGGCACTGGTTTAAATACTTTACTACAGAATTATTGGATGGTGATTCATCCGCCTATATTATTTTTAGGTTTTGCTTCTACCACCATTCCTTTTGGCTTTGCAGTGGCGGGCTTAATTAAAAAGAAACATGATTGGATGGATAATTGTTTGCCTTGGGCAACTTTTTCTGCGGGTATATTGGGCCTAGGTATTATGATGGGAGCTGCTTGGGCATATGAGAGTTTAACCTTTGGAGGATATTGGGCATGGGATCCAGTAGATAATGCATCACTAGTTCCTTGGTTAACCTTAGTATCAGCTATTCATGCTTGTATTATCTATAGAAAAACAGGGTCTAGTTTAAAATTGACTTATTTATTTTTCGGTATTAGTTTCTTATTAGTCT
>CAITGN010000403.1:0-1720 GCA_903891965.1 uncultured Bacteroidota bacterium | reverse complement strand
GGGCGTGCTCTGGAACACGCCCGTACAGTGGTTTGCAAAGAGTAGCGGCACCACCAGTGATAAAAGTAAATTCATTCCACTGACAAAAGAAAATATTGAAGACAATCATTTTCAAGCATCGAAAGATGTACTTACTAGTTACTATCATGTATTACCCGATAGTGATTTACTCACAGGAAAATCTTTGGTGATTGGAGGAAGTCATCAAGTACATCCCATTAAAGATGATATTCAATACGGTGATTTAAGTGCGGTCTTATTACAAAATTCTCCTTTCTGGGCAGGCCTTATTCGTACGCCAGAATTATCCATTGCCTTAATGGATGAATGGGAAAATAAAATTGAAAGTTTAGCACAAAGCACCATTGAAGAAGACGTCACTTCTATTGCGGGTGTGCCTACTTGGACCTTGGTTTTACTAAAAAGAATTTTAGAAATTACAGGAAAGGAAAACATAAAAGAAGTTTGGCCCAATTTTGAATTATATATTCACGGGGGTGTTTCTTTCACGCCTTACAAAGAACAATTTAAAAAAGTGATTGGGCCCAATTGTAATTATATTGAAATATACAATGCCAGTGAAGGTTTTTTTGCTGCGCAAGATAGAATTAACGAAGAAGGAATGTTACTCTATTTACATCATGGTATATTTTATGAGTTCATGCCAGTGGAGGAATATGGAAAGCCACATCCTATTACTTATGGATTAAATAAAGTAGTGGTGGGGAAAAATTATGCGATAGTGATTAGTACCAATGGAGGACTCTGGCGTTATTTAGTAGGAGACACCATTCAATTTGTAAGCACAAGCCCTTACCGTATTAAAGTAAGTGGAAGATTAAAACAATATATCAATGCATTCGGAGAAGAATTGATTGCAGACAATAGTGATAAAGCCATTAGTGAAACCTGCGCTGCGATGGGACTTACCATTAAAGAATATACTGCAGCGCCTATTTATATGTCGGATCAGCATACAGGTGCCCATGAATGGTTAATTGAATTTGATGAAAACCCTAAAGACCTTGAAGCCTTTACCCTTTTATTAGATAAAAATTTACAAGCAGCTAATAGTGACTATGAGGCCAAGAGACATAAAAATATAGCCTTAGGCCTTCCGCAAATTACAGCAGTGAAAGCAGGTTGTTTTCATGAATGGTTGAAACAAAAAGGAAAACTTGGGGGTCAACATAAAGTGCCAAGACTTTCGAATGAGCGTAAATTTGTAGAAGAAGTAAAATTGATTCACCAAACAGGATAATCCTATTATATTTGTGAATGCTAGTATTATACTAATGCATACTTATTGGTTTATTAAAAATAAAAAATAATGAAACTATTAACAGGAAAAGTAGCCATTGTAACTGGAGCCGCTAGAGGTATTGGTGCAGCCATTGCTTTAAAACTAGCAGAACAGGGCGCCCATATCGCATTCACTTATGTGAGCGGTAGTAGTACCGAGAAGGCAAACCAACTAGTTACTGAAATAGAAAAATTAGGCGTGAAAGCAAAAGCCTATCAAGCCAATGCAGCCGATTTTGCAGCCTGTGAAAGTTTTGTAAATGATGTAGTAGCACATTTTGGTACAGTAGATATTTGTGTAAACAATGCAGGCATTTCAAAAGATAATTTATTGTTACGCATGACCCCCGAACAATGGGATGATGTAATGAATACCAATTTGAAAAGCGTATACAATATGACTAAGCAAGTAATACGC
>CAITGN010000402.1:0-1614 GCA_903891965.1 uncultured Bacteroidota bacterium | reverse complement strand
GGTAGGTGGGTTGGTTCAAATACCTTGTATTGAAAGAAATACTATGGGTGCTATTAAAGCGATTACAGCTGCTCAACTAGCTTTACAAAGCAAACCCGATTTTGCATTAGTAAGTTTAGATAAAGTCATTCAAACCATGTGGAATACGGCATTAGATATGAATGCGAAATATAAAGAAACTGCAGATGGAGGATTGGCAACACAAATATCAATCGCATTAGCAGAATGTTAATGGGAATTAAGCTTCGTTTTCTGCAAATTCGTAATTAGAATAATCCTGTATCACATTATACAAAGTTCCTCTTTCGATAGGTTTACGTTTAGCTTGTTGAATTAATCTCACTAATTCCTGAGTACTCATTGCAGGTGTTTGTTCTTCGCTACCTGCCATAGAATAAATTTTAGTGGTATCATCAATCGTTCCGTCAATATCATTTACACCATAACTTAAAGTCAATTGTGCGGTTTCTCGACCTAACATGGGCCAATAAGCTTTAACATGAGGAAAATTATCCAAGTACAATCGAGAGATGGAATACATTTTTAAATCATTCAATAGGGTAGATTCAGGAACATCATGCATGTCATTGTCTTTGTTTCTAAATTTCAATGGAATGAAAGTGTTGAAACCTTTGGTTTCATCTTGTAATTGACGTAATCTTTCCATATGATCAATTCGATGCCATGCTTTTTCGATATGTCCGTATAAAAGGGTGGCATTACTATGCATGCCTAATTGATGTGCTGTTTTGTGTATATGTAACCATTCGTCAGCAGTTGCTTTATCATTACAAATCACGGTTCTAATTTCTGGATGAAATATTTCGGCACCTCCACCTGGAAGAGAATCTAAACCTGCTTCATGTGCTAATCTCATTCCTTCTTCTACCGAAACTTTTGCTTTACGGAACATGTAGTCTAATTCCACTGGTGTAAAGGCTTTAATGTGCAATTCGGGACGATGTGCTTTAATAGCACGCATGAGTTCTAAGAAAAATTCAAGCGTTAATTTAGGATGAACACCTCCTACAATATGAACTTCAGTGACGGGTTTACCATCGTATGATTTTACAATATCCAACATTTGATCAATAGTCAATTCCCATCCTTCTTCCTTGTGTGCATATAATTTGGAATAGGAACAAAACTTACAAGAGAACACACATACATTGGTAGGTTCAATATGAAAATTTTTGTTGAAATAAGTGGCGTCACCATGTAAAGATTCTCTTTTCCAATTTGCTAATGCTCCTACAAAAGGGAGACTTGCATTTTCAAATAAATAAACACCTTCATCAAAAGAGATGCGTTGATTATTAATTATTTTTTCACCTATTTGTTGTAGTGTTGGATTGCTTTCGGCTGCTATAACCACTTTAATATTCCCCTTATTCATATACGTCTACTTTATGCCCACAAAGTTAGGCATTAAATGCAGAAAATGGAACATGAAATCAGCTAATAAAAATCATAATAGGTGTTCTTTTAACCCACTAATATACCTGCAATACTTGCAGATAAATAAGAGGCTAAAGTGCCACATAAAAGCGCCTTGAGACCTAATTCGGCTAAATCCTTGCGACGGGAAGGTGCTAGTTCTCCAATACCACCAAT
>CAITGN010000401.1:0-4383 GCA_903891965.1 uncultured Bacteroidota bacterium | reverse complement strand
TCCATTAAAAGTAAGTTGTTTTATAGGTGGGCCACCTGCACATAGTGTTGCAGCTGTAATGCCGCTTCCAGAAGGCATGAGTGAAATGAATTTTGCTGGAGTACTTGCAGGAAAAAGATTTGGTTATACTTATATAGACGGTTTTTGCGTAAGCACCGACGCCGATTTTGTGATTACTGGCGAAGTTTTTCCTGGGGAGAATAAACCAGAAGGTCCTTTCGGAGATCATTTAGGATACTATAGTTTGCAACATCCTTTCCCTGTAATGAAAGTGCATAAAGTATATGCAAGAAAAAATGCCATCTGGGCATTCACAGTGGTAGGAAGACCACCTCAAGAGGATACTAGCTTTGGACAACTTATTCATCATATTACTGGATCGGCTGTGTCTAATGAAATACCTGGATTAAAAGAAGTACATGCAGTAGATGCTGCTGGTGTGCACCCCTTATTATTAGCAATAGGCAGTGAAAGGTATACGCCGTTTTTAGAAAATAAAAAACCTGCTGAAATTTTAACCATTGCCAATCATATTTTAGGCACAGGGCAATTAAGTTTGGCAAAATTTGTTTGGATAACGGCAGAGGCAAAAAAATCTAAAGAAAAGAGTGAAATTAATATAAATGATACGAATGCTAAGCCACTAGATGTAAATAATGTTCCTGCATTTTTACAGTACATGTTATCTAGAATGGACTTTTCAAATGACCTGCACTTCTATACCAATACCACCATGGATACTTTGGATTATTCTGGAGATGGTTTAAATACAGGTTCTAAATTAGTATTGGCTGCTTATGGCGATGTCAGAAGAAAATTAGCTACAACTATTCCAGAAACTATTAAAGCATTAAATGCCAACGCAAATTTAATTATGCCAGGTGTGATAGCTATAAATGCATTGAATAATGTAAATGCTGAGAATGCGACAACTACTTCTATAAGTTCTATACAAGAAAAACTAAAGGGGCTAGGTGAAAGCTTATTAGAAAAGGAAGGTGTTGCTATGATAATAATTACTGAAGATGCTACTTTGATGGCAGCTGAATTTAATAATTTTATTTGGGCCACATTTACAAGAACCAATCCTGCTAAGGATATTGATGGGGTAGATAGCTATACAATTAATAAACATTGGGGATGCAAGGGGCCATTAATTTTAGATGCAACTATTAAAAAGCATCATGCGCCTGCTGTGGTGAAAGATACGGAGGTGGAGAAGAAAGTGACCGAGCTATTAAGTAAGTATGGGTATTAGAATACTCTAATATTTAGGTTATACCTCAATCCAAGTATGATCGGCTAATAATTTAACGGTAGCCACAAATCCTGCAAAAGGTCCCGAACCGCCACCCCATTCACTAGGTGCTACTAATGAAAGTACATGAGAGCCATCTGTTTTTTCATAGACATGATATACTTGACCTATTTGTGGTTTGAAAGTAATTTTAGCTTCGTAAATCATTAAACTTAATTCCTTGCGCTTTTTAATTTCCTGAGCTTGTCTTGCTAGTAATTCAATTTGCTCTTTAATTTGATTTAACTGCATATTGGTTTGATCCTCCATGGCAGATAAAGCCTTATGTTTTATAACACCTTCTTTGGTAGGGCGAATAGCTACACTTCCAGCAGATGAAGCATAAGGTAGTACGCTTAGTTGTTTATGGTATACTTCTATATTTTTAAAAGCTTCTCCATTTTCTTTAAAACCATACTGCGATACTTTTAAAAACCCATTCGATAAAATTTCATGTACAACTTTAAGTACCTCTTTATTGTCTTTGCTAAATTGAACAGTTAAACAAGAGCCATTGTTAATTTCAGCAAGCACTTCATTACCTAATAAATGGTTTTCGAATTCCTGTGCAACTCCATTAGGTATAACGCTATACTGGGCATAAAAAGCTTCATTTTCTATATTCACCCAATTATGGCTAAAACTAAGGGCATGGCCATTTTGTACACTTTCAATTTTGTAATTTCCTGATTTGGGAACTATTTGATACTCGAACTCGCTTTTTTCGGGGAAAAGCTGCCAGCTTGCTAAAAAATTATACGCTTGAACCATATTTTATATAACAATAATAAGTACTAAAGGTTGAATGAAAATGGCATGTTTATGCTAAAAAAGCTAATTTATTTGAACAAAATCGGGCTTACTAATAATACTTGAATTGTACTTATAGCGAAGGTTGGTAATTAGGCTAATATTCCAAGGGCTTACTTGCAAATTGGTTCTTGGGAAGTAGAAGGCCTTTAATTCAATGGTGCCGAAAATAAGGTTTTCATTTCTGACCCGCATGCCCGATCCAATAGAAGAATAGATATCTCCATTTCCAATAAGTTGGCCCACAGTTCTTAAATAGGTAATATTGCCAAAGGCAAAAGGGGAGGTGCGAAACCCAAAAAACGATCTTGAATTATACCATACCGACTCCCAGTTAGCCGTGATACGGGTGCCCCCATAAATTCTTTCTTTATTTAATTGCGGTATACCATAACTGCTGCTAATTAATAGGGCCTCATTAAATTTATTTTTAAGCGTTTGAGTAAAACTTAAATTAATAATGGACCTGTACTTATAGCCACTCTCTAAATAACGAAGCTTATTTATTTGTTCTATACTGGCAATGAATCGAACATCTTGTAATTGTCCGTCGTCATAACTAGAACCTGCACTTATACTGCCATGCCTAAAATTTTCATTAGCAAGTAATTTATAAGATTCCAATTTAATACCTAAATAGGGTAGTGCATATTTTTCTCTACTATAGGTTCCCGTTGTAATGACCATGGATTTTCCTGTGGGTAAATCCTCGTTTCTTCCAAACCCATATAAGTACTGAGTTCTAATTATTTTTTGTTTAAATAAAGTGAAGGAGCTAAGGTAGGCTCGAATATTTTGATAATTTTTATCTATTTGAGCTAAATAGTCCGTGGGCCTTTGTTTAAATATATTTTCTAAAAAACGCAATTGTATAAAATAGTGCACATTATCATTTTTAAGAGAATAGGGCTGGTTGAAAACTTGATAACCTATCCATGCATCAAAATGTTTTAAATTATAATTATAGTAGCTATTGAATAAGGAGTCGGACCATTTATTGGGAAATACATTTTTATTATTGGCATTGTTCCAATCAAAACCCCAGGTCCATTTACTATTGGGCGTAAGTAAGGGGCGATTACCTCTTAGGTAAATGGTAGATTCAGATAAATCGCCATTGGCTTCATTGGGGGCAAAGGATTTTGCACCAATATTAATATCGGTAAAACTGCCTTTTAGATTTCTGCTAGTGTAATCAAAGCCCCAGCCTGTATTGATAGATCTTTTCTTATCGAAATTATGACTTAAGGTAAATGCATTACCTCCATCATTTGCATTTTCAGTACTAAATGTGGCTGTATAAGAATTGGCATTTCTAATATTAAAGCTTCCTCCAAAGGGGAAGATATCTTTTGTAAGAATGAATAAGTCTACCTCATTGGTATCTATAGAAGAGATTGCTGCAAGTATACGGGCGTCTTGTATATAGGGTAAGTCTCTTAGCCATTTTTCGTTATAGGCAATGACTAAGGGGTCTAGAATTTCTTGCTCATGAATAAATAAGTTCTTTCGAATGATGTTTTCATTGGTCTTATTGTGCAGCTTATCTGCAAATTTAGTCAGGGCATCTTTTTTTAGATTCGCAGGGTTGACAATACTAGCCCCGAAATGTTTTTGTTCTATTTGAATGCTTCTTATTTTTTTTCCTTCAAACTTCGCAACCTGCTGTGCATATTTATTGAGTTGGATGGAAGTGGAATCAATAAACGAATTAGGCCTTCCTTTAAACTGCTTAATAATAGTTTGTAGTAAACTACTATCCTTAGATAAGGCAATATTTTTTTCAATATTTCTTATTTGTGCATTTACTGAAAAATGCATTAAGGCTAGCAGAAATAAGGTAATTGGTTTTCGAAAAAAAGAATGCATGGTATTGTTATTTCATTACAATACTTTAACAGCTCTTTTTCTTAAAGATTCAATAGGAATATTTAAATATTTACCAATTTGCTTACCATCTCTGTAGCTAATTACTCTTAAAGAAAGTACATCTTTCGGAATTATAAATGGAGCTGTGTACTTTTCGCTATAGTTATCTGGCATTTGATCGTTAATGGTATAATACATATCTAATCCTTCTACCTCTGCTTCCATAATACCAATGAGTTCGCCTTTTGTATTTAATTGTGTAGTTACAATTGGGTCGTACATGCTTCTTGCATATCTCACATTAGCTGCATCTAGTTTTTCAAATTGACTCTCTACTTTTTTAGTAAAACTGTTCCAGTTCTTCTTTTCTTTAGGAGACCAGCTAGTTTCTGCAACCGCTAAACCTC
>CAITGN010000400.1:0-3196 GCA_903891965.1 uncultured Bacteroidota bacterium | reverse complement strand
TCATAATTATGTTTGTACTTATGCTCGTCCCCTAAATAGTTATATTTTTTCATGGCCTCAAGTAAGGGTATAAAATCGTAGCCCTCGGGCACCCATATTTGTGTCACATTTCTACATCCCATTCCAAAATATAGTAGCATATCGTCGGCAAGTAAATCCAATTCCGCCTTGGACTCCTTCCCATTTAAAATGGCAATGGAGGTTTTGTTCTTTCTAATAATATGAGGGTATTTGCCAAAGTATTGTTCAAAATAGCGTCCTGAATTATTACTACCTGTGGCTATATAGGCATCGCAGTTTTTAAGCTGCTCTTGTTGAATAATTAAGTTTTCAAAGCCTGGGTTTATTTCAATAAGCGATTCAATCACATACTTCATAAGTATGGTATCTTTTGAGGAAAGCTTTACCACGGCTGTATGACCAGCAATTAAAGTACTGAGTAAATCATGAAAACCCACTAGAGGAATATTACCCGCCATGACTATACCAATTTTTTTGCCAGTGGGGGCATCTGAAAGGCTAGGATAGCTATTCGCCCAGTGTTTTAGGGCATCTAAGGATAAAAAAGAATCTCTTATTTGGGTGATGGCATGATCCATGAAAACCGGTAAAAACCAAGAATTTTGTTGAAAAGCCTTTTGTTTAGCTAATTGAAGCGCTTCGTTTTTTGGGTCAAAAAACTGCTTGCCTAGGGTAAAAAAATGCTCAATTCTTGCTTGTAAGTTCATGCTTGTTCTCTATATTTGTACTGCAAAATTACGTTACTAATTTTTAAATAATTTTTTATGGCTATCAAAATTACGGATGAATGTATTAACTGCGGTGCTTGTGAACCAGAATGTCCAAATAACGCTATCTACGAAGGTGGTGTAGAGTGGGCTGTTGCCGATGGCACTACCGTTAAAGGATCTTACAGTTTATTAGATGGAACTTCAGTAGATGCGGCACAAAGAATTGCGCCAGTAGCTGCCGATACCTATTATATTACACCTAATAAGTGTACAGAGTGTCAAGGTTTCCACGAAGAGCCTCAGTGTGCTGCTGTTTGTCCAGTAGACTGTTGCGTACCAGATGAAATGTATGTAGAAACAGTAGAAGTATTGTTAGCTAAAAAAGACAGACTACACGCTTAATAATCAAATAGGCTTATATTTTAAAAAGGGAATTAGTTTTCCCTTTTTTTATGCCTTCTATTAAGTAAATTTGAAGCATCAATTACCCTACATGAAAAAAAAGGTAGCACTAGTTACAGGCGGTTTAAGTTCAGAAGCACAAATTAGTTATAAGAGTGCTCAAACTGTTATGATTGCCTTGGACAAAAATAAATACGATGTGTATTTAATAGACATTCATCCTACAGGTTGGTGGTATGAAAATATAGTAGGAGAAGAAGTGGCCGTGGATAGAGCCGATTTTAGTATTATGGAAGGTGGGCTTAAAATTAATTTTGACATTGCCTTAATGTGTATTCATGGTACACCTGGTGAAGATGGAAAAATGCAAGGCTACTTCGATTTAATTGGCATGCCTTATACAAGTTGCGATACAGCCACCTCGGCTTTAACTTTTAATAAAAGATACACAGTGGCCGTAGCTGGTTTTGGAGGTATTGCGGTAGCAAAGTCATTACATTTAATTTCTTCTACTCAACTAACACCGGATCAAATATTGTCTCAAGTTACACTTCCACTATTTGTAAAACCAAATAACGGAGGAAGTAGTTTAGGTATAAGTAAAGTAAACACCGCTTTAGAATTAGCGCCTGCCTTAGAAAAAGCATTTAAAGAAGACACACAGGTTTTAGTAGAAGAATTTATAAGTGGAAGAGAGTTTACCATTGGTGTTTTTAAGTCTAAAGGAGTTACTACTGTTTTACCTATTACTGAAATTAAAACAGAGAATGAATTTTTCGATTTTGCTGCAAAGTATGAAGGCAAGAGTGAAGAGATAACGCCTGCAAAAATTACCGAGACCATGTTCAAGGACTTATCGGAGGCGGCTAAGCAAGTATATGCTACTTTAAATTGTAGAGGGGTTGTGAGAATAGATTTCATTTATGATGAAAAAGCGCAGAAGGCCTTTTTATTAGAAGTGAATACAGTGCCAGGACAAAGTGAGGCAAGTATTATACCTCAACAAGTGAGAGCCATGGGCTGGAATTTAACCGATTTTTATGCAAGTATTATAGAAGATAGTTTAGCTTCGAAGTAATTAGAACAATAATCATTTAATTGTCATTAAATAATATCCGCTATTTTGGAATTCATAGATAAATTATTAAAAAAGCCTTTATGGGTAAATATCTTAGCAGGTATTGGACTTGTATTGTCAATATTAATTATTTTCTTTTTTTCCTTAGGTTGGATTACAGGCAATGGTAAGACAGAAAAAGTACCCAATGTTTTAGGCCTTGATATTACTGCTGCTGAAAAAAATATTAAAGCCCTAGGATTTGATTTGGTAGTACAAGACTCCATTTATGTAGATACCCTTGCTAGAAACTCCGTATTAAGACAGACCCCAGAAGCAGACGAAGTAGTTAAAAAAGGAAGAACTATTTTTTTAACCGTTAATCGTGTGATTGCGCCACAGGTAGATATGCCAAATTTAATAGGCTTCTCTTTAAAAAGTGCACAAACTTATTTAAAAGTATTAGGCTTAAGAATTGGTACCATTAATTTAGTGGCAGATAGAAATAAAAATGTAATTGTAGAACAGCTAGTAGGTAATACACCTATTGCACCAGGTACTAAAATTGTTTCAGGCACTTTAATTAATTTCACCGTGGGAGATGGGGGCGCTAGTATTGGTATGGAAGTGCCAGACTTAATTGGTTTAACGGTAGATATGGCTAAAATGAAATTAGCAAGTATGGGACTTCTGGTTGGAAATATAATTTCAAATGGGGCTATTCAAGACACAGCAACTGCATTTGTAATTCAACAAAACCCGGGCACTTATTCTTCTGTATTAGATTCCTTAGGTATGCCTGTTAAAAATGTAACCATACAAGGGGTAGCCATTGACTTAGTCATTGATAAAGTAGCTCCTGTTATTATAAAAAGAGATTCTTTAAAGTAAGGCTAGGACTAATTAAATATACTAGTATAATTTAAAAATATAGCTACTCAAATTCTATAAATAATTCAATTTAAATATCATATAATGCAAACTATTACAGTAGAAGCTTTAAAAG
>CAITGN010000399.1:0-2592 GCA_903891965.1 uncultured Bacteroidota bacterium | reverse complement strand
CAGAATTCGCAAAAAAGTACAAGGTACTGCAGCGAAACCTCGTTTGTCTGTATTTAGAAGCAACGCTGACATTTATTGTCAATTGATCGATGATGTAACGGGTGTAACCCTTGCAGCCTCTTCTTCTAGAGAAGCTGATATTGCTGCTCAAAAAGTAGCAAAAATTGACAAAGCTAAATTGGCTGGTCAATCAGTGGCTAAAAAAGCCGCAGCGCTTTCAATCACAACATGTGTATTCGACAGAGGTGGTAATTTATACCACGGAAGAATTAAGGCAGTTGCGGAAGGTGCAAGAGAGGGAGGACTTCAATTTTAATTTGATAAAAATACTAATAGCAAAACATGTCTAAATTAAATGTAAATAAAGTTAAAGCAGCAGGTGATGTAGAACTAAAAGAAAAAGTAGTTTCTATCAACCGTGTAGTTAAAACAACAAAGGGGGGACGCACTTTTAGCTTCTCAGCTTTAGTAGTAGTAGGTAACGAAAATGGCGTTGTAGGTCAAGGTCTAGGAAAAGCCAAAGAAGTTCAAGAAGCTATCACAAAAGGTATTGAAGATGCTAAAAAGAATTTAGTGAAAGTGCCTATTATGCACGGAACAATTCCTCATGAGCAATTAGCTAAAGATGGTGCTGCTAAAGTAATGATTAAGCCAGCTGCACACGGAGCCGGTGTAATTGCGGGTGGTAGCATGCGTGCTGTATTAGAGAGCGCAGGTATCACAGATATCTTAGCTAAGAGTTTAGGTTCTGCGAATCCACACAACGTGGTAAAAGCAACTATCAAAGCTTTAGGTTTATTACGTGAGCCAATTCAAGTGGCTAAAACAAGAAATATCAAATTATCAAAAGTATTCAACGGATAAGCTTAACAATAGCAAATTCTAAATACGATTATAAATAATTCAATGATGAAAAAAATAAAAATTACTCAAGTAAAAAGTGGCATTGACAGATCAGAGCGTCAAAAGCAAACTTTAATTGCATTGGGTTTAAGAAAGTTAAACGCCACCAAAGAAGTTGAGGCTACGCCACAAATCTTGGGTATGGTGAACAAAGTTTTACACTTAGTAAAAGTGGAAGAAATAGCTTAGGCTGTTTCTTTTTTATTAAATAATAAGCGAGGGGAGATACCCCGAAAGTAAAAATCAAAAAAATGAAATTACACAATTTAAAACCTGCAGAAGGTTCGGTTCACAAAGCAATTAGAATTGGTAGAGGAGAAGCATCTGGTAAAGGTGGTACTTCTACAAAAGGTAACAAAGGTGGTCAGTCTCGTGCTGGTTACAAAAGTAAAATGGCACACGAAGGTGGTCAAATGCCTATCCAACGTAGAGTTCCAAAACGTGGATTTAAGAACATCAATAGAATCGAATACGTTGTATTCAACTTAGGTCAATTAGACCAATTAATCGAGAAATACGGTTTCAAAGAAATTACTCCAGAAAACTTGTACATGAATAGTTTGATAGCACGTACCGACTTGGTAAAAGTGTTAGCGAACGGTGAATTGAAAACAAAGATCAATTTCAGAGTGAACGCAGCTAGCAAGAAAGCCCAAGAGGCGATTGTTGCAGCAGGCGGAACCATTGAAATTATCTAATATTTCTGTATATTCGAGACGTGCTAATGGGCGTCTTTTTAATTTGAAAAGTGCTTTTTGGACAATAATTAAACACTGATGAAAAAATTACTTGATACTTTAAAAAATATCTGGACTATCTCTGACTTAAGAAGTAAAATTCTTGTCACTTTAGCTTTAGTATTAACCTACCGTATTGGTGCGCAAATTACTTTGCCAGGTATTGACCCTTTGGCTATTGCAGCCGCGCAAAAATCTGGAAGTAACAATGGCTTATTGGGTGTTTTTGATATGTTTGCTGGTGGTGCGTTTTCGCAAGCATCAGTTTTAGCATTAGGTATCATGCCTTATATTTCTGCTTCTATCTTTATGCAGTTAATGACCATCTTGGTTCCTCAATTACAAAAAGTTCAAAAAGAAGGAGAGAGCGGTCGTAATAAAATTAATCAATGGACTCGTTATTTAACAGTAATCGTTACTGTCTTTCAAGCGGGCGCTTATGTTGCTTATTTAAATAGTCCTGGATATGCAGATGCGCTTATCCCAGCCTTCAAACCATTTTTCTGGTTATCCACTGTTATTACTTTAACTGCAGGTACATTATTTGTAATGTGGTTAGGTGAAAAAATACAAGATAAAGGTCTAGGTAATGGCACTTCTATAATTATCATGGTGGGTATCCTAGGTCGTTTACCACAATCACTCATTTTAGAATTTAGTTCTAAGAGTCAAAAAGGTGGTGGTGGTTTATTAATATTTTTAATTGAGATTGCTATTTTAGTAACAGTTATTATGGGTTTAATTTTACTAGTACAAGGTGTACGTAAAATACCTGTTACTTATGCAAAGCAAATCATTGGTGGTTCTCAAGTGGGTGGTGCACGTCAATTTTTACCTGTTAAAGTAAATAGTGCGGGTGTAATGCCTATCATTTTTGCGCAAGCAATCATGTTCTTACCAACTTTAGTTTCCTTCACAAACATCGATTCAGCACAGGGTATTATTAGAATAT
>CAITGN010000398.1:0-5346 GCA_903891965.1 uncultured Bacteroidota bacterium | reverse complement strand
TAAACTGAGCAAGACCGAGGAAGAAGAAAGACCCCTACTTGCTAGACAGGCCTTGCATGCGCATTCACTAAAGTTTCTCTACAAAGAAAAAGAGCTTCATCTAGAAGCTCCTTTATCTAAAGATTTAACCGCTACTTTACAGCAGTTGGATAAATGGAATAAAGAGAAATAGTTTTACTTGAGCGTATTCTTATACACTACGCCATCCTTCATTACGAAGTTTACCTTTCCCATTTGATATACATTCTTAGTAGGATCGCCCTCTACGGCAACAATATCTGCTAATTTATTTTTTTCAATACTTCCTAAAATTGCTTGTGTACCCATTAAGTCTGCAGCATTCCATGTAGCTGCCTGTATTGTTTCTAAAAAAGGCATGCCTCCTTCTGTCATGTACACAAACTCTTTCCAATTCGTTCCATGCGCATACACACCCGCATCGGTTCCAAATGCAATTTTAACGCCCGCTTTATATGCTTTTGAAAAAGTATTTTGAATTTTGGGTCCAATTTCCAAAGCTTTTTTAGCTACCATCGGTGGATAGTAACCAGGAATTTTTGCAGAATCTGCTGCAGATTTTCCAGCAATAATAGTAGGCACTAAATAAGTACCGTATTGTACCATTAAAGGAAATACCGATTCATCCATTAAAGTGCCATGCTCTATTGAACTAACTCCACCGCGAATAGCTCTTTTCATTGCTTCTACTCCATGACAATGTGCAGCTACTTTAAATCCATAATCTTTGGCAGCAGCCACAATGGCTTTTACTTCTTCTTCAGTGAACTGAGGATTCTCTCCATTCGTAGCCATACTCAATACACCCCCTGAAGCTGTAATTTTTATTAAGTCAGATCCATCTTTATATCTTTGTCTTACTGCTTTGTAAGCATCTTCTGGTCCATTGATGACGCCATCTTTAGGTCCTGGATCTCCCATTAAATCGGGTCTATAATTATTGGTAGGATCGGCATGTCCTCCTGTTGTCGCAATAGATTTTCCTGCAGTAAAAATACGAGGGCCCACAACATATCCTTTTTGAATGGCTTTGCGCATAGCAATATTTGCACCTGAACCACCCAAGTCACGCACTGAAGTAAATCCTGCCATTAAATCTCTTTCTGCAAAACGCAGTGAACCATAGGCAATATCAGCTTGACTTTGCGTAAAGCCTTCTAAATATCTATTGGGATTAGTTTCGTTTTCAATATGCACATGCATATCCATTAGGCCGGGCATCACAGTGCTTGTTTTTAAATTCACTACTTTATCAGTAGCTGTACCTGATTGGTACCCATCTAGTACATCCGTAATTTTATTACCCTCAATTACAATTGTTTTTTCTTTTAAAACTTGCAGTTGTCTTACATCAATTAATTGACCACATTGCAAATAGGTTTTTTGCGCTTGGCCAGTAATGACTAAAACAGCAAAAGATACACTGAATAAAAAATGCTTCATACGTAAATTATTTAGAGATTAAATATACAAAAAAACCTCAGCCTTTTATAGCGGAGGTTTAATTTGTTGGGCAATGACTCGAATCACCAGTGACACACTGTTTACTGAATCGTTCACTGCCTAAGATGTTTTAATGACTTAACCTTATTAGATTAGATTCCTAAGAAGCTATTTATTCGGCTGCGGGGTATAGCGTAAATAAGGTTTTACGATATTCAATCCTTTAGGGAATTTAATAAGGGCGTCTTCTGTTTTAACTGCTGGCACTACTATGACATCTTCCCCTTCCACCCAATTTGCAGGGGTGGCTACACTATAGTTAGCAGTTAACTGTAAAGAATCGATGACTCTTAATACTTCTACAAAATTTCTTCCTGTAGAAGCAGGATAGGTTAAGGTTAATTTAATTTTTTTATCGGGACCAATAATAAATAAAGAACGAACCGTAAATGTTTCAGAAGCATTGGGATGTATCATATCATAAGCATGCGCAATTGTTTTATCCTCATCTGCAATAATGGGAAAGCCCACAGTTACATGTTGCGTTTCATTGATATCTGTTATCCACTTTTGATGACTTTCTACTCCATCCACACTTAAGGCTAATACTTTTACATTACGTTTTGAAAACTCTTCTTGTAAAGCAGCAGTGCGTCCTAATTCTGTGGTACAAACCGGAGTGAAGTCGGCAGGATGAGAAAATAAAATGCCCCAACTGTCTCCTAAATATTGATGAAAGCTAATATCACCAGTACTTGTATTTGCTTTAAAATCGGGAGCAATATCCCCTAGTCTTAAACTCATATTTTATTTTTTTAGAATTGTATATTATCTCTTTTTTTTACGAATAACAATGATCAAGATCACAAAGATATGAATTTCCTACTAATTTAGTAGACTTTTATATAAGTATTTTAAAAATATTTTTTACCCTTTTAAAAAAATAGAATGAATAGCGAATTGGTAGACTAAAAACAATTATTTTTCAGTAGGTGCCGAGGTATATAAATCTAATAAGCCATCGGGTAGTTCAACACTAATGGTTTTGGCCTTATGATTCACTGCTTTTAAACTTTCTTCATGTAAAGGAATATAGGCTTCTTGGCCATGGTATAATATAGTTACCATTAATTGATGCGGTTGTTCAATCACTTCTTGAATAACACCTAAAGACTTTCCAGCTTCCACCACCGTGTAGCCAAGCAAGGCCAATGGAGATTGCTTATCCACTAATTTTTGAAATTCATCTTGAGGTAACCATACTTTTTTACCTAAAAGCATCGCAGTGGCTTCTCTACTATTAATGCCTTCCAATTGTACATGTGAAATGGTATCTGTTTTAGCAGATGCGCTTTGTATAAAATAGGGAATAAAACTTGCTGCATTTTTTTCTACAAAAATGGCATCAATGCCTTTAAAATGAATGGGCTTGCCTAAGGCATGCTCAATAATAACATGACCAGTAATTCCATGCGGTGCTACAATTTTTCCTATATGTATGTACTGACTCATTTGCTAATTTAATTCATTTATCGACAAAATCATTTTCAAAAAAAACCCCCAATTCCGTTGATAGGAACCAGGGGCTTTTATAAAGCTAGATTAATTTTAAAATTATTCTGCAGCAGGCGTCTCTTCTGTTGTTGCCTCTGCTGCTGGTGCAGCTTCCTCTTCAACTGGTGCAGCAACTTCTTCAGCTACTGGCTCTGCTACTTTTTTAGCAACAGGTACATACACTTTTTTAGCAGCTTCTGCTTTTTTGTGTGTATCACTAGTGCTTGCGATCTTTGTTTCATGAGCTGCATACCATGTTTGGAATTTCTCCATTGCGGTTGCATCATCAAACAAACCTAATTTTACTCCACGAAGTAAATGTTTCAAATAAAGAACTCCTTTGAAAGATAAAATTCTGTGAACGGTGTCTGTAGGTTGAGCACCTTTGTTTAACCACTCCAATGCCTTTTGACGATCCAATTGGATAGTTGCAGGAACTGTTAATGGGTTGTAAGTACCAATCTTTTGGATGAATTTACCATCTCTTGGTGCGCGTCCGTCAGCCACTACTATAAAGTAGAAAGGCCTTTTTTTACTACCGTGACGTTGTAGTCTCATTTTTACTGCCATGTTAAATAGAAATTTATAGGCGTTATTAAATAGGGTTAACCGGGTGCAAATATAGTCAAAACCACGGAATAAACAAAGGAAAAAGGGGTTTAAAACCTACTAATATATGATTATCAATGACTTAGGCTAAAATTAGCGTCTCAAACCAGGCATTTTACCTGCCATTGCCCCCGATGACATCTGCTTCATCATCTGCTTCATTTGGTCAAACTGTTTCATAAAAGCATTGATTTCTCCAATATCTTTTCCTGCCCCTTTGGCAATTCTTTGTTTGCGACTAGTTGAAAGTAAATCCGGATTTCTTCTTTCCAAAACAGTCATCGATTGAATAATGGCTTCTACTCCTTTAAAAGCATCGTCTTTAATTTCTACATCTTTTAAGCTTTTGCCCATGCCTGGAATCATGCCCATTAAATCTTTTAAATTGCCCATTTTTTTGATCTGCTGTATCTGTGTCAAGAAATCTTCAAAATCAAATTGATTTTTTCGAATTCTTTTTTCTAATTTTTTTGCTTCTGCTTCATCAAATTGCGATTGCGCTTTTTCAACCAAGGAAGTAATATCTCCCATGCCTAAAATTCTTTGCGCCATTCTCTCTGGATGAAAAACAGTAAGGGTATCTAATTTTTCACCATTGCTCATAAACTTAATAGGCTTATTCACGGTGTATTTTATAGATAAAGCCGCACCCCCTCTTGTATCACCATCTAACTTGGTTAATACTACGCCTGTAAAATCTAAACGCTCATTAAAGACTTTGGCGGTATTCACTGCATCCTGCCCTGTCATTGAGTCTACAACGAATAATATTTCTTGTGGTTGAATTTCATTTTTAATAGCAGCCACTTCATTCATCATTACTTCATCTACTGCTAAACGCCCCGCCGTATCAATAATAATTATATTTTTATTATTTGCTTTGGCATAGACCAATGCATTTTGTGCAATAGAGACTGCATTTTTATTTTCTCTTTCTACAAAAACATCCACCCCAATTTGTTCTCCTAATAAGGTGAGTTGATCCATGGCTGCAGGACGGTAAATATCGGCAGCTACTAATAAAGGAGATTTTTTTTGCGCTTTTAAATAATTAGCCAGCTTACCAGAAAAAGTAGTTTTACCAGAACCTTGTAAACCCGCCACTAAAATAATAGTGGGGCTTTTGGAAAGGTCCATCAAAGAGGCTTCATTACCCATTAAAGCCGTCAACTCATCTTGCACAATTTTCACCATCAATTGTCCTGGGCTAATGGCATTAATAACTTTGGCACCAATGGCCTTTTCTTTAATACTATCTGTAAATTCTTTGGCTATTTTAAAATTGACATCGGCATCCAACAATGCTTTTCGGATATCTTTTAGGGTATTGGCAACATTCAATTCATTAATTCTCGCCTGCCCTTTTAGGTGCTTAAACGCAGATTCTAATTTTTCACTCAAACTATTAAACATACATACAACATTAAGGGGAGCAAAGATAAGTGATCATAATGAGTCATGCATCATGAATTAAAAAGGTATAAATACGTTAAAATTAGGAAATTACAGCGTATCGTAATATGATATAAAATGCTGAATATCATATACTTATACCAATTTAGAGAATAGGCTAAATATGTCTTGACAGTTTGTTAACTAATAAAGATTAAAAAATACTTGGAACCTAACCTTTATTTAATATTATTGCATCAAACGAATCAATTTTTAAGAGGAGCTAGTTATATATGAGTAAGAAACAATTATTTACACTTGAATTTCCGG
>CAITGN010000397.1:0-3987 GCA_903891965.1 uncultured Bacteroidota bacterium | reverse complement strand
TGGCTATAATGGTACAGGAAAGTCTACTTTATTAAAAATATTGGTAGGCCAGCTTACCCCTAGCAAAGGAACCGTTGAAAAAGGAAGAGATACCACTATTGGCTATTTACACCAGGACTTATTAAGTTTTGATACCAACGAATCTATTACAGAGGTAGCCCTAGGTGCATTTGAAAGAGTACGCGAGCTTGAAAAAGAAGTGGAACAACTAGGCAAAGAATTAGAAGCGAATTCTGAGGACAATGATTTGCTTATTAAATACACCGATGCCTTACACGAAATAGATTTACTAGATGGCTATAATATTAACCATAAAGCAGAAGAGGTTTTACATGGACTAGGTTTTGCCATTAAGGATTTATCTCGCCCGTATAAAGAATTTAGTGGAGGTTGGAGAATGCGTGTACTACTTGCTAAAATGATTTTGCAACAACCCGATGTATTATTATTAGATGAGCCTACCAACCACTTAGACTTACCGAGTATTGAATGGTTAGAGAAATATTTATTGCATTATAAAGGAAGTGTGGTAATCGTAAGTCACGATAAATACTTCTTAAATAAGATGGTGAATAAGATTGTGGAAGTATACCAACAACAATTGCATTTCTATACTGGCGACTACGAGCATTATGAAATTGAAAAAGAACAAAGAGTAGAAATTCAACAACGCGCCTTTGAGAACCAACAAGATTATATTAAGCAACAAGAAAAGTTTATTGAAAGGTTTAAGGCTAAGGCTTCTAAAGCAGCACAGGCGCAGTCTATTCAAAAGCGATTGGATAAATTAGATGTGATTGAAGATGTTAAAATTGAGAGACCTAATATTAGAATAAACTTTGCAGTAGATAAAACGCCTGGTAAAGTTTTAGTAGACTTAAAAGGTATTGGCAAGGCTTTCCCAAATGTTCAAATCTTAGATAACGCCTTTGCAGAAATTGAAAGAGGCGATAAAATTGCATTGATTGGTGCGAATGGAAAAGGAAAGTCTACCCTACTTAGAATTGTAGCAGGTATGGAAAAGTTTGAAGGAGAAAGGGTTTGGGGCCATAATGTGGAAGAAAGTTTTTATGCACAGCACCAATTAGAATCTTTGAACTTGAACAATACCATATTAAAAGAAGTGCAAGAATGTGGTACTAAAAATACTGAATTAGAATTACGTGCCTTACTAGGTTGTTTCTTATTTGGGGGCGATGAGATTGATAAAAAAATTAAAGTATTAAGTGGAGGAGAAAAAGCAAGAGTAGCGCTTACGAAAACTATTATTAGCAAGGCTAATTTCTTAATGCTAGATGAACCTACCAACCACTTAGATATGGTGACTGTAGAATTATTAGCAGAAGCCCTTACAAAATATGATGGCACCATTATTTTAGTAAGTCACGACCGTTACTTCATTTCAAAGACTGCGAATAAAATTTGGGAAATTGAAGATGAAAAAATTATTGAATTTAAAGGTGATTATAAAGAATGGTTAGAGTGGAAAGAAAGAATGGCCAAACAAAAAGCTCAATTGGCAGAACCTACTAAAACAAATAATAAAGATACGCGCAAGCAGGGCAAACAAGAAGCTGCAGTTGTTGTAGAAGTGAAACCTCAAGCTATTGACAAGGATTTGCAAAAGCAAATTCAAAAATTACAAAAAGCCATTGCGCAAATTGAACATAATATAGCCACTTTACATACTGAAAAAGCAGCCATTGAATTAGAAATGGCCAATCCTGCTAATTATTCAGATCCTTCAAAAATGCATATCATTGAGAAAAGCTATCAAGATAAAAATGCTTTAATTAGGTCTATGAATAAGGAATATGATATTGCTTTTAACGATTTATTAATACTAGAAAGCAAATAAAAAGGTTTAAATTTACCATGTGATGCATTTATACCAACATAGTAAAAGTCCCTATCATTTCGCCTGGATATACGCTGGTCTAAATCCTATGCCCGACCACTAGCTACGCTCCATTAATTTTCTATTTTAATTTATTTATCTATTAGCCTTTAAGAATTTAAAGGTTTTTTGGGTTTCTATTAAATGATTTTCTAAAAATAGTTTTCTATTTAAATTATACAAATAATGCAACAAAATATATTATCTGTTCATTCAGAAATTGGCGAACTTAAAAGGTTATTAGTTCATAGCCCCGATAAAGGATTAGGTAAAGTAATCCCCTCTAAAGCACAGGATTGGTTATTTGAAGATATTGTTCATTTAAAAAGTATTCGTGAAAACGAATATGATTATTATACCAAACTCCTACTCTATTTTTTAGACCCAGAAAAAATGAAACCTGGAATAGATTTCATTGACGATCCTAAAAACGATCGTGCCTTTTACAAACCAGGTCATGCTCAATTTCACTGCTCTGAAAAAGTATTAGAATTAGAATGGTTACTTGCGAGTATTTTAAATGACGCCGATATCAAAAATCAACTTATTGCAGCTGTGGCAGCTATCGAAGGCTGCAGCCATCAACTACAAGAAGATTTAAAAAAGTATACCCCAGCCAAACTAGCTTCCACATTTTTATCGGGCGTGGATAATCAAAATGAATTGCTGTTCCCACCTATTCCTAATTTTATTTTCACAAGAGATATTGGTATTGTTATTAAAGACCATTTGGTTTTAAACAAGCCGGCCAAATTAGCTAGAAAAAGAGAAGCCCTATTTGCAAAGTATTTATTTTATTATCATCCTTTATTTAAAAACAGTTCTTCCAATATTATTGAGCTTTCTCAAAAAGATCCCATTGCGCTATTAAACGAAAAAGAGAATGAGGAGAAAGTAACACTTGAAGGAGGAGATATTATGATGATCTCCCCGCAACATGTCATTATTGGCGTAAGTGAAAGAACCAGTATGAGTGCTGCCATCCAACTCACTGAGATTTTATTTAGCAAAGCACTGGTGGATAAAATAAGCATTGTAAAAATTCCTAAAAAAAGAGACTATATGCATATTGATACCATATTTACGCAAGTCAAAAAAGATACCTGGGTGATACTTGGTAATTTTTCAAAAGAGGGATTGCAAGACAAAAAAAACAATCAAGTAAGTCAATATTTTAAGAGTACTCAAAAAGAATCGGTGACTATTTGGAAATTTGAAAGAGCTAAACAAAATAGCCCCACTATTATAAACGATTTAGAACAACTCTTAGATGAAATAAGTAAAGAAGATTTTGGTTGTAAAAACGGAGCTCAATTTATTTACTCAGGCAATAATGAATTTCCTTATAATGCTAGAGAGCAATGGACAGATTCTTGTAATGTGCTTGCCTTAAAAGAAGGTGTGGTACTTGGCTACGATAGAAACGATAAAACCGTAGAAGCCTTTAAAAACAAGGGTTTTGAGGTGGTAGATGTAAAACAATTACTTATTGATTTTGAAAAAGGAATTAAAAGCCCCAGCACCATTCAAAACACTATTATTCTTATGCCATCCTCAGAATTATCAAGAGCAAGAGGTGGCTTTCATTGTATGAGTATGCCTATTGAAAGAAAGGCTATCTAATATAATTTATTTTAATAAAAATAGTATATGGAAATTTTAATGGTTCGACCTTACCAATTTTATTTTAATCAGCAAACGGCTGCTAATAATTTTTTTCAATCTAATATTAATATTGAAAATGCCAATGAACTAGCCATTGCTGAATTTGATAATATGGTAGAGAAGTTACGCGCACATCAAATAAAAGTAAATGTGGTTCAAGACACCAAAGACCCTTCTACCCCCGATTCAATTTTCCCTAATAATTGGCTGTCTACGCATTTAGATGGAACCCTTTGCTTCTATCCTATGTTTGCCCAAAACAGAAGAGCTGAAAGAAAATCAACCGTGAAAGATTTCCTAGAATCGAATTATAAAATTGAGAACAAATTAGATTTAACTGATTTAGAAAATGAAGGAACCTTTTTAGAAGGTACAGGTAGCATGGTTTTAGACCATCAAAATAAAATAGCTTATGGTTGTTTATC
>CAITGN010000396.1:0-1648 GCA_903891965.1 uncultured Bacteroidota bacterium | reverse complement strand
TTACCATGGATCGCCTCAATAAGCTAAATACGGAGATCGTAATCATGCATCCTGGACCAATCAATAGAGGTGTTGAAATGGATAGTGATGTGGCAGACAGTTCACATTCAATCATTTTAGATCAGGTTGAAAATGGGGTAGCAGTAAGAATGGCTTGTTTATACCTTTTAACAGGGAGAACCAACCCTTCTTAATTAGTTAATCAGTCTTAATCTCTTTTTTCCTAACTATTTTCTTACTTTTAAGCCATGCAAAGAATCTGCTTATTTCCTGGAACTTTTGATCCTGTAACATTAGGTCATATTGATATCATTGATAGATCCTTACCCTTATTTGATAAAGTGGTGGTAGGTATTGGTATTAATGCTTCCAAGAATCCAATGTTTACCGCAGACCAAAGAAAACAATGGTTTGAAGAAATATATAAGAATCAACCACAGGTAGAAGTTGCCATTTATGATGGACTCACTGTAAAGTTTTGTCAATCTATTGGCGCTAAATTTATTTTAAGAGGCATTCGCTATGTAAGCGATTTTGAATATGAGAAAACCATTGCCGATGCCAATCGCACCATGGATAGACATATTGAAACTATCTTTTTAACAGGAGAACCTAAATATACTTCTGTGGCTTCTACTATTGTGAGAGATATTATTAGAAACGGGGGAGATGCTTCTCCTTTCTTACCAGAAGCCGTTATTAAAAGTTTGAATAAATAAAAGCTTAAATATAAAAGCTTAAATAAACAAGCGCTTACATTAGCAAAACTTGGTTTAAAAAATTTACTGATTAATTTTTAACCTGTAAGCTTCTATTACTTCCAATATAGTTGGATAAGTTTGCTCTAAACATTTTCTAGCGGTTGCTAATGAATGCCATTCAATTTTTTCAATATCTTCTGTGGTTTGAGGACTGCCTTCTTGCATATCTGCAATAGTCATATGAAACCAATAAGTTCGTTTAACCACTTCCTCTTGTAAATATTTATCAAAATATATATGGTTCGTGAATTTTAATAAATCATGTAATTTGATATTACGAATGCCCGTCTCTTCTTCTACTTCTCTAATGGCACAAGATTGTATGGTTTCACCTTCGTCTAATTTACCCTTGGGCAAATCCCAGAAACCTCTTCTAAATATCCATAAAATTTCACCTTGCGCATTGGTTAGAAGGCCACCTGCTGCTAATATTTGTTTGGGCATAAAAATGTGTATAGTATTTAGTAAATCCTGAAGTGAATCTAGCAATTTGACTTTAAATTTGCAGCAAGAAAAGATACCCATGACAAATCAGAAAGCCGTTGCTGAAAAACTACTTCAGGTAGGTGCTGTAAAATTAAGCCCAAATAATCCATTTACATGGGCAAGTGGCTGGAAAAGTCCTATTTATTGTGACAATAGAAAGGTTTTATCCTTTCCATATGTTAGAGACTTTATTAAAAGTGAAATGTGCAATGTTATTTTTGAAAAATTTGAAGGGGCTGATATGTTAGCCGGTGTGGCCACAGCAGGTATTCCTTGGGGAGCCATGGCAGCAGATCAATTAAAACTTCCTTATATATACGTTAGACCTAAACCCAAAGAACATGGATTAGGCAATCAAATAGAAGGCGCATACGCTACAACTAATAAAATTTTAGTCATTG
>CAITGN010000395.1:0-1850 GCA_903891965.1 uncultured Bacteroidota bacterium | reverse complement strand
GTAATTGATTTCATTGCTGATTCTTTTTATTTTATATAAATAATTTGGACGGCGAAGGTATGAAATAATAAAGGAGAAACCAAAGTCTCTCCTTACTATTTCGTTTTATTTGATAACTACTTGATTATTAGCTTCTTGCCTTTAATTGAGAATGCACAAATAGGCTGGTAATGCTCTTGTTTTCATAGGCATTTCTAATGGCTATGGCGAACAAATCGGCCACGGTTAAAACCTGTATCTTTTTTGAGGGTTTCATTAAAGGTATGGTATCACATACTACCAATTCCTCTAAAACGCTGTTTTCAATATTTTCATAGGCCTTCCCGCTAAGTACTGGATGCGTAATCATAGCTCGAACGGTTTTAGCTCCTTTCTCTTTTAAAAGTGCTGCCGCTTTTACCAAGGTTCCACCTGTATCACAAATATCATCTACAATAACAATGTCTTTTCCTGTTACATCTCCAATAACCACCATACTAGCTATTTCATTGGCACGCTTACGATGTTTATCACATATAACCATTTCAGCATTGAAATAATTCGCTACCTCACGCACTCTATTGGTACTTCCTACATCGGGTGCAGCAAAGGCTAGGTCTTGTAATTTTAATTGTTGAATGTAAGGAATGAATATAGCTGAGCTGTCTAAGTGATCCACCGGTACATCAAAGAAGCCTTGAATTTGTGCCGCATGTAAATCCATAGTAATTACACGGTGTGCACCCGCTGCTTCTAATAAAGTAGCAATTAATTTTGCTCCTATCGCAACCCTTGGTTTGTCTTTTCTATCCTGTCTTGCAAAACCATAATAAGGAATGACAGCAATGATTTTATAGGCACTCGCTCTTTTAGCAGCGTCTATCATCATTAATAATTCCATAATATTTTCAGAAGGCGCATAAGTGCTTTGCACTAAGAAAACATAGTCTCCTCTAATACTTTCTAGAAAAATAGGTTGGAATTCTCCGTCACTAAATTTTTGAATATTAATTTTTCCAATAGGGGCGCCGAAACGTTGCGCAATTTTTTCTGCTAAGGCTTGAGAGCCAGTTCCTGCGAATATTTTTACTGAAGGATTCATGTGGGTGGGATATGCGTCAAAGTTATAATTCTCGTTTCCAAAACATAAAAAATAAGAGCTCTACTTTTCAACATCTAGCGAACTTATACACATATTTATTAAGCCTGTGCAGTAGGGCCTCCAAAATTCATAGGAATTTCTACAGGCAACATATCGGCAATGGTTCCATTAGCCGCTTCATATCTTTCTACATTTTCTACCAAGGCCTTCATAAACCTTTTAGCATGCATAGGGGTTAATATTACTCTGCTTTTTACTTTGCTCTTGGGTGTGCCTGGCATGACATTGACAAAATCAACTACAAATTCGGCATTGCTATGGGTAATAATAGCCAAATTAGCATAAGCGCCTTCAGCGATTTCTTCACTAATTTCAATGTTTAAGGGCTGGTTTGGGTTTTGTTCCATAGTTTATATTAAGACTACAAATATACAGGGGATGGAATGTTAAAAAAAAATTACAGCACTGCAATTCACAAGAACTAAATTTGCTACATGTTAGTATTAGATGGAAAAATAGCCGCCGCCGCCGTAAAAGCAACCCTTTTAGAGCAAACTCAAGCCCTTAAAGCCGCAGGCAAAAGAATGCCTCATTTAGCTGCCATATTGGTAGGTAATAATGGAGCGAGTGAAACCTATGTTGCTAGTAAAGTAAAAAACTGTGAAGAAACCGGTTTCGGTTCCTCTTTATATAGAATGGACGCAGATGTGGAGGAAACTGTTTTATTAGCAAAAATTGCAGAGCTGAATCAAGATCCTAATTGCGATGG
>CAITGN010000394.1:0-2016 GCA_903891965.1 uncultured Bacteroidota bacterium | reverse complement strand
CCACATCCAAAAGGTGATTTACGTCGTGCACGTGCTGCTGCTGCCAACATTGTACCTAATAGCACAGGTGCTGCAAAAGCCATTGGTTTAGTATTGCCTTCTTTAAAAGGAAAATTAGACGGATCTGCACAACGCGTTCCTACTATCACTGGTTCTTTAACAGAGTTAACCACTATTTTATCTAAGAAAGTAACTGCAGAAGAAATTAATGCAGCTATGAAAGCAGCGGCGAATGAGTCTTTCGGTTATACAGAAGATGAAATTGTTAGTTCTGATGTAATTGGTATTTCTTATGGTTCATTATTTGATGCAACGCAAACTAAAGTAATGACGCAAGGAGATGTACAAATGGTTAAAACAGTAAGCTGGTACGATAATGAAATGAGCTATGTAAGCCAGTTAGTGCGTACGGTGAAATATTTCGCAAGTAAAATAAAATAAGATTTTTTATATAAAATGCCTTCCCTCGGGAGGGCATTTTTAATTTAGTTCCAATAGTAGTAAATTAAAAAGCAATAAATAATAGTATGAGTTCATTTAAAGATTTTTCTTTCGCAGGCAAGAAGGCCTTAATTAGAGTTGATTTTAATGTGCCTTTAAACGATGCCTTTGAAATTACCGACGACAATCGTATGCGCGCCACCATTCCTACTATTACAAAAATTTTGAAAGAAGGTGGAAGTGTAATTTTAATGAGCCATTTAGGTCGCCCTAAGGATGGCCCTACTGAAAAATATTCTTTAAAACATATTGTAAAACATTTATCTGAATTATTAGGTGGAATAAATGTTCAGTTTGCCAATGACTGCATAGGTGCAGAAGCTACTGATAAAGCAGCAGCTTTAAAAGCAGGTGAGGTTTTATTATTAGAGAACCTGCGTTTTTATAAAGAAGAAGAAAAAGGCGATACTGCTTTTGCAGAAAAATTATCAAAACTCGGAGATGTATATGTGAATGATGCATTTGGAACAGCACACCGTGCACATGCATCTACAGCTATAATTGCACAATTTTTCTCTAAAGAAAATAGAACTTTTGGACTAGTGATGGAAGGGGAAGTAATGAGTGCAGAAAAAGTAATGCACGCTGCACAAAAACCATTTACAGCTATTATTGGTGGTGCAAAAGTGTCGGATAAAATTTTAATCATTGAAAATTTATTAGAGCGTGCTACCGATATTATTATTGGTGGTGGAATGGCCTATACATTTTTTAAAGCACAGGGTGGAAAAATTGGAAAGTCAATTCATGAAGACGATCGTATGCCACTTGCCTTAGAAATTTTAGCCAAAGCAAAAGCCAAAGGAGTTAATATTCATTTACCTGTAGATAATATTGTGGCCGATGATTTTAGCAATACCGCGAATACACAAACTTGTGCAAGTGGAGAAATTCCAGATGGTTGGGAAGGTTTAGATGTAGGAGAAAAATCGAGAGAAATATTTGCGAAAGTAATTTTAGCAAGTAAAACTATATTATGGAATGGCCCGATGGGTGTTTTTGAAATGGAAAATTTCCAAGCGGGCACCAAGGCCATTGCAGTGGCAGTAGCGGAAGCTACGCAAAACGGCGCTTTTAGTTTGGTAGGTGGTGGCGACAGTGTGTCAGCCGTTAACCAGTTTGGTTTCAATGACAAAGTAAGTTATGTAAGCACAGGCGGTGGCGCCATGCTAGAATATTTTGAAGGTAAAATACTTCCAGGAATAGCAGCTATTAAAGGCTAAAAGGTCGGTAAACATATAATAAAGCCTAAGAACTTGTTAAATATATCCCTTCAGCCAAGCTGAGGGGATTTTTTTGTCATGTAATTCCGTCATGCGCAAAGTTTGGCATCTGCTTTGCATTATCTTTACAAACAAATACAAAACTATGTTACGCAAAAATTTAGGTTTATTCATTTTCTTAGGTGTTATTGTTATCTTATTTGGAATGGGATGCAATGGCTACAACGGATTAGTAAACCAAGACGAAAATGTGAACCAAACTTGGAACAATGTTCAAAGTGACTATCAACGT
>CAITGN010000393.1:0-11822 GCA_903891965.1 uncultured Bacteroidota bacterium | reverse complement strand
TACTGCCGCTAGAGTGGTTTTAAAAGAGGGCATCTATTACCGTTACATTTTCAATGAATACAAGAAGGAGTATGATAATTTAATGCAATCGGGCTTATACGAGGCATTAAAATCAAAGGGGTATTTAATATCTCATTCAGAACTAGAATACGATGGAAGCGATCAAAATGTTTACAAGCAACTACTTCCTGAACAAATTCATTTTCAATCTTACCCTTTTTGCTGGTCCTATACTCAATGGAGAAAGGCCATAATAGCTTATTTAGAAATAAATAAAATTGCTCTTAAGTATGGTATGCTATTAAAAGACGCTACCCCTTTTAATTTTTATTTTAAAGAAGGCAGGGCTATTTTACTCGATACCAGTTCCTTTATATTTTTTCAAGAAGGTGCACCTTGGCTAGCTTACAAACAATTTTCCTCGGAGTTTTTGAGTCCCATTGCATTAATGCATTATAATGGGCAAATTTGGTCAGGTATGGTTAAAGCAAACCTAAAAGGATTGCCTTTAAGTTTTGTTAGTAAACAACTGCCTTTAAAGTCTTGGTTTAATTTGACTTGTTTATTGCATATACATATGCATGCCAAATATGCTAATAATGAAGGAAGTATTGAAGAGGAGCATAAATGTAAGTCAAAAGTTAAAGAAGGTTTTACTAAAGAGAAGTTA
Organism: uncultured Bacteroidota bacterium; assembly: GCA_903891965.1. Taxonomy (GTDB): domain Bacteria; phylum Bacteroidota; class Bacteroidia; order Chitinophagales; family Chitinophagaceae; genus Sediminibacterium. The sequence goes on along the minus strand of CAITGN010000393.1, from coordinate 11,152 downwards.
GTTTCATTAATAGATATGATTTTAGGTACTGTAAAAAAATGGAAGCAAGCTTACAATATTAATAAGCATTGGCATAGCTATTATGAGAACGATATTGAATCACCTATTTACTTAAACCAGAAAGAAGAAATTATAAAAAATTGGCTGGATAAGGTAAAACCAAAAATAGTAATTGATTTAGGTGCCAATACAGGAAGGTTTAGTTTTGTAGCAGCAAAGCAAGTAGAACAGGTTATTGCTATAGAATCGGATTATAATTGTGTTGACGCTATTGAAAATGAAATAGGTAAAGGGGAAGTTAAAAATATGGTGGTGCAACAAATGGACCTATCTGAAACCTCACCCAATTTTGGAATTTTAGAAAAAGAGTACAGTAGTATATTTAAAAGGGTATCTAATATACATTTAAGCCCTAGTTTATTAATGGGCCTAGCCATTGTACATCATTTACATATTACTAATTATTTAAGCTTTGGGCAAATTACAGAACTACTAGCAAAGTTTAATAGTAAGTATTTAATTATTGAATTTGTTCCTATTCAGGATAGCAAAGTACAATTACTTATAAAAAATAAGCAAAGAGATTTTTCTTCCTATACCCAAGAAAATTTTACTGCGGCCCTTATGCAATATTTTAAACTTGTTGAGGTTAAAAAAATGGAAGGCACAGATAGGGAATTGTTATTATTAGAAAAATTGTAACGGTGCATAATGTCAATTAAAAAAACGCTAAATACAGGGAATTTATGGGATTTAAATAAGGCCTCATTTTTGATGGTGGTGCTCCCCTATATTGGTTTTAACTGGAGGGAATTATATGAGTCGCCTTTTTATAGCCTAGGGCAGGCAAGCTTAGTAGTACTAGTTATAATAGCCATTGAAATTGCATTTGCACAATTAATTAAAAGAGTAGGCAAATACGAGAAGGTGCTTTCTGTATTATTTATTTGCTTCACTATTTTATTTTTCTATGGAAATAATATAGTTATTCCTATTTATCAATATGTAACCAAAAGCCTTCATTTTTATATTAAAGAAAAAGTACTTTTTTTAATTATTGCTATTCTTCTTGTATTCATATTTCATTACCTGTTTGCAAAAAAGAATTTATGGAAGGTTTTGAATGTATTTTTGGGTATTTATTTTTTAGTGAATGTATTTTCTAGTAGAAATTTAAATCGTTTAATAGAAGCACCAATAGAATTTATTCAAAATGGATACAAGAAAATTAATAATGTTGCAAATGACAAGCCAATTCTATTAATTGTAATGGATGAATATAGCTCGCCCGATGAACTATACAAAATAGTGAAGGACTCTTCTGTCTATAATTTTTCAACTACTTTACAAAGTAAGGGCTGGGAAGTTCGCAACCGTTCATATACCTATGAAAGTTCCACTATTCATAGTATAAGTAGTTTATTTAATTTTAACCTGTCTAAGGACAGTTTGTATGACAAGCAAAATACTGAAACCATAGTTAGTAAGAAAATGATGAAGGCTGCTTTATTAGATAGCCTTAGTAGCAAAGGAGTGGCTTTTAATAATTATGGCATATTTCATATAGGTAATACCAAACCGCTTACTCAATTATATTTATACCCTACTAGTTTTGCTGAGCATTTTCTAATCAGAACCACTTATGCAGAAGAAAAGAATAAGTCGGGTAATTTTAAATTTAAAAATTTAATAAAAAGCTATGGAAATATTTACGAGCACAATGCATATATTTTAAATAATTTACCTGCCATTCTTAAAGAGGATAAAAATAATAAATCGTTTACTTATGTGCACTTATTTATACCCCATGCCCCTTTTTATTATAGAGAAGAATTTCCTGTTAAACATGTAATTAATTTTGAGAACTACTTCTCGTTTTGGAAATTCACTAATACTAAAATAGAAGCGCTATTAGATTCAATTAATAAGCAAGGAGATTACAGAATTATTCTAACCGGAGACCATGGCTATAGAAGAAATGAGCATAAAGAAAACTACCATTATAGCTTTACTGCCTATAAGGGATTTGATAGTACTAGCTTAAAGCAAATAGAGTCTATACAAGATATTGGGCTACTAATAAATGCAGGATTTAAGTAATAGTAATTATTTCTCCATTGCAATCACAGTTGCATCTAGTTTTTCGTAAATACTATTATTGCTAATATACTCAGGCACTAATTCTTTCATCTTAGATACCAATTGCATTTCATCATTAGAAGTACTTAAAATATGCTCTAATTCAAAAGTGCTTTGTTTTACTAACTCAAAAGAAACGTCACGTACTTTAGCAATTAAAATTTTATCGTGATAAGTTTGAGTCGTATTCTCTTCATCATTTAATAACTCCTCGTATAGCTTCTCCCCTGGGCGTAAACCGCTATAGGTTATATTAATATCAATATTAGGTATTAGGCCGTATAAACGAATCATCTTCTTGGCTAAATCTGATATAGCCACCGGTTGGCCCATATCAAATACAAATATCTCTCCTCCATTGCCCATGCTTCCCGCCTCTAATACCAACTGACAGGCTTCTGGTATGGTCATAAAATAACGGGTAATATTAGGGTGCGTAACGGTCACAGGACCCCCTTTTTCGATCTGGTCCTTAAATCTTATAATGACAGACCCATTAGAGCCTAAAACGTTGCCAAAACGCGTTGTAATGAATTTAGTAGCCATTCCAGTCTCTTTAGAAAGTGCCTGCACATACATTTCAGCCATACGCTTACTAGCCCCCATTACATTGGTTGGGTTTACTGCCTTATCGGTAGATATCATCACAAAACGCTCTACCCCATGCTGAATAGCTAAATCGGCTATTACTTTCGCCCCAATTAAGTTATTTCTTACTGCTTCAGTAGGGCATAATTCCATCATAGGAACATGCTTGTAAGCTGCAGCATGGTAAATATAATGAGGCTTGAACTCCTCAAATAAATTAGACATTCTATTCTTATTGGTCACATCGGCTAAATAGTTCAAACAGTTTACACGTGTTCCGTGCTCAATTAATTCAAGCTCTAAAGCATGTAAAGGTGTTTCTGCTTGGTCACATAAAATAATTAACTCAGGGCCAAAAGGAATTAATTGTCTTACAATTTCAGAACCAATAGAGCCTGCAGCGCCAGTTACTAAAATACGCTTGCCTTTTACTTGAGCCTTAATCTGATTATTATTAATTAAAATAGGATCACGCTCTAGTAAATCTTCAATTTTAATGGATTGTAATTGTCTACTATTAAATTTACCCTCTGCCCATTTAGCATAAGGAGGAACACTTAACACTTTAATATCGTGGTCTAAACAAAAATCGACAATTTCATTTTTTCTTTTAGTAGGAATGGTATAGCTAGCTATAATTAATTCATCAACGGGTTGAATAGCTACTAGTTCTTTAAAAGCATTAAATGTAATAATAGGTGCTCCATTTAAATTCTTACTCCCTTTTTTCTTATCATCATCAATAAAGGCAAGCACTTGAATATTGGCTTGGCTATCGTTTTCTAATACCCTTTGTGTAGCTACGCCTGTATCTGCAGCACCAAAAATAACTACTGTTTTTTTCTTCATCTTATAATTTTTAGCATAGGCAAATAAATACCTCACTAAAACTCTATAAGAAATTAAGAATAAAAAACTAAAAATGGTATATAGAACAATTATTAAAGTGGTTAAAGATAAAATAGATCCATAACCTAATGCTAAAGTATTAATTACTAAAATAAGAAAAGAAGAACTTACAATGGCTAATAAAATTCTTAGTGCGTCTTGCACTCCTGTATATCTAACAATTCCTGTATAAGATTTAGTAACAATAAAAACCAATGAATTAATTAAGGTTATTAAAACCATTGCATTAATAACATTGCCCCAATTCACTAATTTAACAGTAACATTAAATTGAATTAATATGGCAATAAATAAAGCTAGAAGAGTGGCCCCTAGGTCTAATAAAAGAATGAAAAATTTTGGTACAATACTGAAATTCTTAATCTTAAACATATTGTTTTTAATTTCATTCAAATGAAGGGGGGTATTTGAAGTGATAAATGAAGTAACCTAAAGCAAAGTTAGAGAATTAGTTATAATATGTGCTGTTTCGCAGTAAATTAATGAATTAGTAAGGGTTTAGGCTAATGTGTTACCCCTTTACTGAATAAAACATTGGTGAATGTTTTTATAAGTATTTGAAAATCAACACTTAATGATTTTTTTGCTAGATACTCCTTTTCCAAAGCCACTTTTTGCTCTAGACTAAGCTCATCTCTCCCATTTACTTGGGCCCAACCCGTTATGCCAGGAATAAGCTTATCTACCCCTGCAGACACTCTTAAGGCCATTAAATCGTCCTGGTTATATAAAGCAGGCCTTGGGCCTACAAATACCATTTCACCCTTAATTATGTTAATGAGGTTAGGAAGTTCATCTAAACTCAATTTTCTTAATAGAGCCCCAATTTTTAATAAATACTGTTCCGGATTAGTAAGTAAATGAGTAGCCACATTGGGGGTGTCTTTTTTCATAGTCCTAAATTTATAAATATGAAAAAAAGAATAATTCACCCCTACTCTTTTTTGTTTAAAAAAAACGGGGAAGCCATCTTGTATAAGAATTAAAAAGCCCACCAATAGAAAAATGGGAGATAGTATAATTAATAAAAATAAGGCAAATATTCTGTTGAGCATCTTGTTAAATTAAGAATTCATTCTTTTAAAAAAATATTTAATCGATACTCCTAATACACCAATGCCGTATTTAATACTTCTAGACAAATTTATAGAAGATGCTTCTGAAAAATATTTAGTAGGGCAAGTAATTTCAGCAATCTCAAAACCTTTTTCAAATATTTGAGAAATTACCTGGTTGTCAAAAATAAAATCATCCGAATTAGCATTGTAATCAATGGCTTTCAAAACTTCAATTGAATAGGCTCTATAACCAGTATGGTATTCACTTAGTTTCTGGCCTAAGAGTAAATTTTGAACGCTAGTTAAAAACCTATTAGCAATATATTTATACATTGGCATACCTCCTTTAAGAGCACCACCTCCTAAAATTCTAGAACCAAAAACTACAGGGTATAAATCTTGTGAAATAATTGAAACCATGGAAGTAATTAACTTGGGTGTATATTGGTAGTCAGGGTGAAGCATAATTACAATATCTGAATTTATTGCAATGGCTTTATCATAAAGCGATTTTTGATTTCCTCCATAACCTCTATTTACATTATGGCTAATAATGTGTTTAATATTTAATTTCTTAGCTAGTTCAACTGTATTGTCGGTTGAGTTATCATCACATAAAATAATATCATCCACTATATCAAAGGGAATTTCTCCTATAGTTTTTTCTAAGGTTTTGGCTGCATTATAGGCAGGCAAAACAACAGTTACTTTTTTATTATTAATCATAGGTTATAATAAGCTGCAATTTAAGATAATTAATTCTTATACTTAATGGTCCAGTTTTTATTTTTATCAGTTACTTCTAAACTATACAGCTTAGGATCTATTATGTTCTTTGAGTATGAGCGGTATTTCAAAGTATATGAATTTCCAATATAGAACCCATTTTTAAAATTGGCCTTGGCATAAACCCAAATAAGGTATTCATAAGAATCAAATTCGGTCATTAAATCAATAAAAATTGACTTTTCATTTATTGAGTTCTTTAATACATTAGCTTCTGTAATTTTAGTAAAAAGTGTATCCATATTTTTTTGAATAGATGGATTCTGAGTAAAATAATTATCTAATCTTGATTTTTGGAAAATTGTCTTTTTATCAAAATCAAATAACCCAATAGAATCTTCTAATTTAAATAGTATTTTTGTTTGTTCTTTTGATAAATCTTTTTTTAGAGAATAGGATGAATCTACTAATGTATAATTATCAAGAATAACTTCTTTTTTTGATGCGGGTAATAGCGCTAGTGATGCTTTGTCTAAATCACCTTTGGGAGAATTGGTTAAAACCCTTCTTAAATAAAAGGGGTTGGCAATAATAGGTTTGGCTCTATTGAAATAAACAGGGAAAATGGAAATAATCAAAAACAGCAACATCATGCAATTTATAAAATACCTATTAGTAATACTAGTATAAATAATATAAGTGCTAATAATTATTAGTAAAATTAAAACAGGCAATAATAAACGAATGTCAAAAGGGGTATATTTAAATAATAGTCCATACAATGAAAAGGCAATGAAGCAATAGGCCAATAATAAAAGTAGCTTAGTCCTATGCTTAGCTTTAAAAACAAGAATTAAAGATAATACAATTAATGCGGCATGCATTATACTACCCGCTGTGTCCTCATTTAAATGGTTGTTAACAGTGAAGGGTACTCCTGCCCAATTATTTCCAGCCGCATTCTCTGAAATACCAATTACACTATGTAGGGAATGATTAAGAGCAAATAATAAATTATTATAGCCATTTATAGGAATAGAAATAAAATCAACTATATGTTTGAAATTATTAGAAAGCATATTTTGAATACTAATTGTACTATTTACAATCGTGGCATTTTCATCAAATAAATCTTTTCCTGTAATACTTCCAAAAAAGTAAATATTTCTAGCAAATAAGGGGGCTAAAATTAAAGCTATAGTTAAAACAGAAACAAGTACAGCGAAAATGGTATTCTTGTTATTATTCTTCTTTATTAAATCAAATAGCAAATAAATAACAATTGGTGCTGCAAAAATAGCAATATGGTATTTAGTTAAAATACCCAGCGTTAATGATAATGCTAAAAATATAAAGTTGGTTGTAAAATTATCATCAGATTGTATTACCAATAAACCAAATAATATAAAACTTAAAAAGAAAAAGGTTGCTAGCAAATCGGTTTGAGTGGTAGTGGCCTGAAAGAGCATCATTGGCAAACTAAGTAATGCTAATAATAACAATAGCTGGCCTTGATAGTTAATTTTTAAAACACTAAAAATTAAGGTACCTAAAAAAAGTATAAATATAAATGATGTAAACTGAATCAAATTAGAAAAGGCATCTGTACTAGATAAAATTTGAAAATTGGCGATCATATATTCAGACAAAGGAGAAGTCAAAACCTGTCTTATAATATTGGTTGGGTAAGGGTAAATATTCTTATTCTGTATCCAATGCTCCACCCTTGGTAAATGATAAGCCATACTATCCCAATTATTAGGTGGAATAAAAATGGAAAGTAATAAAATCGGTAGAATAATTATGAAGAAAATGAAATAGAGAATATTTTTTTCTTGTTTTGGAATTCTAATTTTTTGAGAAAAAATACTAAATACATTTAGTTTAATTTTTTCTTTATTTAAATAGATAATTAAGCCATTTATTAAAACCCAAGAAAATAATACATAATTAAAGGCGAATACATTGAATATGGAGAGTATTTCACATGTCAAATAAGAAAAAAATGCAATGGCTATAAAGGCCTTAATAAGGGATAATCTTATATCAAATAAAAAGCTATTTTTATCAGAATTAATTTCCGATCCAAAAAACGAGATGGTTAATAAAATAAAAGCAAGTAATATTAAAAGAATATACATTTAAGTACTTTTATTATATAGTTAATAGAAAAGCTAAGCTGTAAAACAAAGCTAATAAATATATGGTCAAATTTTATAATTTATTTCCTTAATTATATAGACTTTGCTACCTTTAGCCCACTAAAATTTACTTATTACTAATTTAAAAATTTAACCCTTGAAAGAATACGGAGATTATAAATACACATCGGTATCCATGAATAAAGACATGGATTTAATAAATAGTTTAGCTGAATTGGCTTCAAAAAATACCATTGAATATATTATAGAAACAGGCACACATCGTGGCTTGGGTTCAACCACTATGTTAGGTAATGCTTTTAAGAATTCTAGTTCACTTAAAAGCTTAAATACAATTGAGATTGATTATACTAATTATACCCTAGCTAAAAAAAATTTAAGTCAATTTAGTTTTATTAATTGCTGTTATGGTTGTTCTTTAGATTTAAATGATGCCATTGCATATGTAAAACAAGATGAGGCCATACTACATCATGAAAGATACCCTGAGGTATTTATTGATAATGCAAAGGACCCTATTAATTTTTATGTAAATGAATTAGAGGGTAGATTAAACGATAGTAGCAATAATATTATAAAGCAGTTTTTGAAAAAAATATTAAGGCCAAGCAGAAATGCTAATACCAAACCTACATATAATATACTACCTAGTTTAATTAAAGAATTTGGTAATCATGAAATGTTAATTGTATTAGATTCGGCTGGCGGTGTTGGTCATATGGAGTTTCAAATAACAGATGAATTAATGAAAAGCAAGAATTACTATATTCTTTTAGATGACACACATCATTTAAAACATTTTAGAGGTTATGATATTATAAAAAATAGAGGCGATTTTTCTATTATAAACGCTTCTGAAAAAAATGGCTGGGTACTTGCCTATCATAAAGCAGTATAAATAAAAAAGTCCCACAATAATTGTGGGACTTTTTACTAATCTATAGTATATACTTTTGGGGGAAGAAATATTTTTAATTTTACTTTCCTAAATTCTTAAACACTTTTATATTATAATATTTATCATCTTCATAGTTGCCATACTTATCTGCATTCTCAAATAATTGATTGATGATTTCTTTTACACCGTATACCGGAGTAAAACCTAATGCTAATTTAGCATGCTGTATAGATACTTTGTAGTTTCTAAAATCTTGCACGTCATTAATATGTACTTTTACTTCTTTACCTATGTTTTTAGACATTTCTGCTCCTACAATATCTCCTATCTGACCAAGGGTGTAATTATCTGATGCTACATTAAAAACCCCGGAAATGTTATCTGGCGCCTGTATTGATCTTATAAAGGCAGAACAGGCATCTTGTATATGGAATATAGGCCTCCAAATAGAGGGGTTATTCACTGTTATCTCCCCAGTTGTCATTGCGTTTTTAAACATTGTATTTACCACTAGGTCAAAGCGCATTCTATCGCTATGGCCACAAACTGTACCTTGTCTTAAGGCTATTACTGAGAATTTATCATCAGCTAAATGCATTACTCCATTTTCACCCTGTAGCTTTGAAATTCCGTAGGGATAAGAACAAGTAGTGGGAGATTTTTCATCATATAATTCATCAACAGTATATCCATATACAGAACAAGAAGAAGCATAAATAAAACGTCTCACTCCTGCTCTTTTACTCTCGTATGATAAATATGCGGGGCAAGCTGCATTTTGGATAAAATTTTCAGAGGGCGAGAATTCAGCCATCGGATCGTTTGATACTCCACCTAAAAAAATTACAGTATCAAAACCTTTTAATTCATTATGAGTAACCTGCAGTAAATCTTTTTGAATTAATTCAACTTTAGTATTCAGATTATTACCGAACCAAAGTTCGTCAACAACAGTTACTTTATAATCTAGTCTTTGTAATCTTTTGCAAAGCTCAGTTCCTATATATCCTGCTCCACCTGCTAATAATATTTTTTTCATACCTATATTTTAGTAAAATTAAATAGTAAAGTTATTTGCTTCTTGTCTTGATAACCATTCTTTAACTGATAAACCATTGATATCTTTAGGAGTTGCTATAAATGAATCTTTCAATTCAATAAACTTATTTTTTAAATCTGCATCACAAATAGACCAGTCAATATCCTGGGCAAAAGGAGAAACCCCAGCTTCGCATTCTCCATTATAAGCACCAGAACAGAAATATTCGATATAGGAATCCTCTAAAAAGAAGTTACCGTGTGCACAACCTTCTGGAACCCAAATCCAACTTGAGGAGCCATCTGATGATTTAGCTGGCATATCAAAAGCCATAATCTTGCCCTGAGTTGGAGAACCTTGGCGTAAATCTAAAACTAAATCAACCATATGACCAGCTGTTGTTCTAACTAATTTTCCCATATTAGGATTCCATTGAAAATGCAAGCCTCTCAATACATATTTATGAGAAAAGCTTTCATTTGACTGCATTATGCCATTAGGGAATAATTTCAATTCATTATTTATAAAATCAGAAGCACGAAAGGTTTCTGTGAAAAAACCTCTTTGATCCATGAAACGTTCAAAATTTATTAGTCTGACACCAGGTATTTGTTGCTTTAATATTGAAGATATTTTCATTAGTTAAAAATATTAGCGTGTCATCATTTTATTAAATGAATCAAAAGTTTTCAATAACCCTTCTTTTGTTGAAACTGGTAATGGTTTATTGATTGCATTTTTAATTTTATTATTGGAAACGATGTATGTTTCAGTTAACTTATTGAGTCTTTCTGTAGTAAGTGGTAAACTAAATAAATCACCTAATTTAGAAAACATTAAAATTATTGATTTAGGGACATTCCAAATTTTAAATTTTTTGTTTTGACTTTGTGCAATTAAAGAAATAAGTTCATTTGTTGACATTGCATCATTATCTGCAATATTATAAACTCCTGAAGCAATTTTGTCATTATTTATTAATTCATTAATTATAAAGCATAGATTATCAATACTACAAAAAGATCTTTTGTTTTCAAATGCCCCTAATGGCCATGGTAAACCTTTACTAATAATTGAGTATAATAAGTTGAGATTACCTTTATTTCCTGGACCATGTATCATACATGGTCTTAAAATAAAAAATCTTTTGCCGTCTTGTAATTTTTTTGATAATATATATTCTTCTGCTAGTAGCTTACTTTTGCCATAGTGATTTTTTGGATTCGGGTTATCGTCTTCTGTAATTTCATGATCTGCTTTATCAACTACAGCTTTTACAGTACTTATAAATATAAATATTTTCGCATTGGATACTAAAAAACTATTAAATAAATTTTTTGTTAAATCAGTATTAGCTTTGTAATATTCTTCATGGTTACGAATAGTATTCAAATCATGAGCTTTACCAGCGAAATGTAAAACTACATCTTGCTTAATATTAATCATTTGGTTTCTTTCGTAAGTAAAAATGGTATTTTTATGTTTAAAATAATGTATAACATTTTTTCCAACAAAACCATTACTGCCAGTAATAAAAATATTCATTAATTTAAGTTATCTAAAGCCTGTTTATTTATTTTAATTCTTTCTTGATCAAAAAACCAACCCCATTTATTAAAATAATAAATGGCAG
>CAITGN010000392.1:0-2013 GCA_903891965.1 uncultured Bacteroidota bacterium | reverse complement strand
GCATGGATTCCTCAAATCAGAACTTCTACTTATAATGCGAATGAAGTTTTTGTGGTGGCTAATAATTATAGACAAGGAGATTTTGCTCCTTATATATTCAGAACTACTGACCAAGGAAAAACATGGACCAATATTCTAAGTACAGCTAAAGTAACAGGCTACGCCTTATCTATTATTCAAGATATTGCAGAGCCTAATTTATTTTTTGTGGGAACAGAGCAAGGCATGTATGTAAGTTTAGACAATGCGGAGAGTTTCCAACAATGGAAAAATGGATACCCTTCTGTATCTACTTATGATTTTGCGATTCAAGAAAGAGAAGCCGATTTAGCCATTGCCACATTTGGCCGTGCTTTATGGGTATTAGACGATATCAAACCACTTCGTAAGTTGGCACATAATAAAGGCTTAGCAAGTAACTTCTTTGTTTCTGCGCCTAGTGCAGTGATCAATGCTTCTTATAAAAATTCATCTTATGAGTGGAGCACCTGGGGAATGTATGATGCAGAAAATCGTCCATCAGGATATCCTATCACTGTTTATTTAATGGACAGCGTTAAAAAAGTCAAAGTGCAAATTAAAGACGCACAAGATTCTGTGATTAGAAATTTAACTTTCAAAGTGGATTCTGGTTTCAATAGACAGTATTGGGGCTTTGAGCAAAAAGGAAAACGTGCAGCGGGTATGTCTAAAGTGGGTGGTGGTGGAAGAGGCAGAAGAATGGCTGAAGAAGCCGCTGCTGATGCCGATGAAGAAAGAGAATACAGAGGCAGAGCTGTTTTACCTGGAAAATATAAAGTAGTGGTAGCTGCTAATAAACAAAAAGATTCTATGTGGATTGAAGTGAAAGCAGATGCAAGACTAGCTGATAGAACAGAGGTTGTAAAAAAGCAAGATGCATTAATGGAAAAACATCAGCCAAGTGCGGATAAATTTAATAGTGTAATGGATCAACTAGATGAAGTAGATGCATTACTATTAGACTTAAAAGTAGAATGGAAAGATAAAAAAGACAAAGGGGTGGATACTTTAAACAAAGCGCATAAAAAAATTACTGAAACTGCTAAAAATTTACGTGAATATATTTTTGGTAAAAAGCAAGAGAAGCAAGGTTATGGTACAGTGGATGTAATTACACCTATTTCAATTATAAGAGACGCTTCTATGTTAATTGGTGGCAAGAATACCATGCCAGGTGAACAAGAAGAAAGAAAATTACAAGAGGCTGAAGCAGCTATTCAAAATGTAATTGCTAAAGCAAACGAATTTTTTACAAAGGATTGGGCTGAGTTTAGAAAATTAGTGGAAGCCACTCCTATTAAGAAGTTCAAGGATTATGAATCTATAAAATAAATATTAAGAATTTGAATCCTAATAGAAATGTAGGATTCAAATTCTTTTTCTCTAATGATTTTCAAACCCTAACGGGTTTGCGGAATATAAATCCTAATAAAAATGCAGGGTTTATATTCTTTTTCTTTAATTATTTTAAAATAAATAGTATGAAAAAATTTCTATTAATCGGCCTTTCATTTTGCACTTTAATTTTTGTCAATCAGGTAGAAGCGCAAAAGAAAAAATTAGCAGCACCAGTTGCTACCAATAGTTTAGAGCAAGACCCTATTATCAAAGCACAGAATTTTAGACTGGTGGGTCCTTTCAGAGGTGGTAGAGCTGCTGCCGGTGTGGGTTCCTATACCGATATAAATACTTTTTACATGGGCGCCACGGGTGGAGGTGTTTGGAAAACAACAGATGCTGGTAATAACTGGAAAAATATTTCTGATGGATTTTTTGGAGGTACTATTGGCGCCATTGCTATTGCACCTACTAATGAATCAATTGTATATGTAGGAGAAGGAGAGAATAGCATGAGAGGTAATGTGAGCGAGGGTTTAGGAGGGATGTGGAAGTCTACAGATGATGGAAAAACTTGGAAAAATATGGGCTTAAAAGAAGCAAGACATATTGTAAGAATTGTAGTGCATCCAAAAAATCCAGATATTATTTGGG
>CAITGN010000391.1:0-3155 GCA_903891965.1 uncultured Bacteroidota bacterium | reverse complement strand
CTATCTAAACTTTCTTCTTTATTATAATAAAATGCCTTCACACCCCAGCTTAAACTTAATTGATTCATTAAGCTCTTTTCTTTGGTAAAAATAAATAAAGGTGATTTAGGTCTAAAACTACTTAACATAAATGCTGTATAGCCACTTTGTGTCATACCCACTAATGCTTGTGCATTACTTTCATCTGATAACTGACAGCCGCTATAACATAAGGCATCACTTACAAAGGAAGGAGAATGGGGTTGTGGTTTTAAGTCTTCAGAACGGTTGTATTTATAACCATGCTCTTCCACTTCATTAATAATTTTACGCATGGTCTCAATAACTAGCACTGGGAATTGACCAGTTGCCGTTTCTCCACTTAACATCACCGCATCAGCACCTTCAATAACCGCATTGGCAACGTCGGTAATTTCACTACGATTAGGTTTCACTCTATCAATCATGCTTTCCATCATTTGTGTTGCCACAATCACAGGCTTAGCACGGTGTATACATTTTCTTATTAATTCTTTTTGAATTAAAGGAATTTTTTCAACTGGAAGCTCAACGCCTAAATCGCCACGGGCAATCATAATAGCATCGCTGGCAATAATAATATCACGAATATTTGTTAAAGCCTCTGGCATTTCAATTTTAGCTATAATTTTTGCCTTGCTCTTATGCTTATCTAAAATAGCTCTCAGCATTTCAATATCGGCTACTCTTTTTACAAAGCTTAATGCTACCCAGTCTAATTCTTCTTTAATGATAAAGGCGGCATCTTCTAAATCTTTTTCAGTAAGTGCGGGTAAAGAAATTTTTGTATCGGGAAGGTTAATTCCTTTTTTAGAAGAAATAATACCTCCTAAAGTTACTTTTACTTTTACATCACCATTTTTTTCTACGCTTTGTACTTTTACTTCAATCTTACCATCATCAATCATGATTAAGTTGTTCACTACCACATCTCCAGCTAGGTTAGGGTAGGATACATAAATTTTCTCAATGGTTCCAACACATTTCTCATTGGTGAAAGTTAATACATCACCTTCCTTTACTTCTAAGCGGTTATTCTCAATTTCACCTACTCTTAATTTAGGACCTTGTAAATCACCCAATATAGCAACGGTACATCCTAATTCTTCGTTGATGCCTCTAATGTTATCTATAATTTTTTTCTTGTCTTCGTGACTACCATGAGAAAAATTTAATCTAAATACATTTACACCCGCAATTACTAAATTCTTTAATTGGTCGTAGGTTTCACAAGCAGGGCCTACTGTTGCGACTATTTTAGTTTTGTGATGGGGTTGCTTAAATTCGTTTTTACTCATTTTGTGTTTTGGGGTTATTTTTCTATTTCTATTTCTATTTCTATTTCAATTTAACGCTGACTAGCTAGCTAATATTTTTACAATTCTTAACCACTCTTCAGAAATTTTTTGTTTCGCTTTTACGGCATTATCAAGTGGGGTGTATTTCATTTTATTGTCTTCAATACCTACCATTACATTATGCGTTCCATTGATTAAGCATTCAACAGCATGGTAACCCATTCTGCTTGCAATTAATCGGTCTAAGCAACTAGGGGAGCCACCTCTTTGAATATGGCCTAAAATACAAACTCGCACATCTGCATTCGGTAATTTTTCCTTTATGAAATTACCTACCTGTGTGCCACCGCCAAATTCATCACCTTCGGCTACCACAATTAAGTTCACTAATTTTTTTCTTTTCTCTTTCTCCGTTAGAGCAGTAATCATGGCTTCCATATCTGTTTTAGATTCTGGAATTAAAATATTTTCAGCACCTGTGGCAATACCACTATGAAGTGCAATATAACCTGCGTCGCGTCCCATTACTTCTACTACAAATAAACGGTCATGCGCATCTGCTGTATCTCTAATTTTATCAATAGCTTCTACTGCAGTGTTCACAGCGGTATCAAAACCAATAGTGAAATCACTTCCTGCAATATCCTTATCAATAGTGCCTGGTATGCCAATACAAGGAATATCAAATTCATGACTAAATTTTTGGGCGCCTTTAAAACTTCCATCACCTCCAATAACCACTATTCCATTAATGCCTCTTTTCTTTAAATTCTCGTAGGCAATTTTTCTTCCTTCTATTTCAAAGAATTGTGCGCTTCGAGCTGTTTTTAAAATGGTACCACCTCTTTGAATAATATTACCCACCGATTTTGATTCCATTTCGAAGATGTCATCATCAATCATACCATTATATCCTCTTGCTACCCCAAATACTTGTAACCCATGATAAACGCTAGTTCTAACAACGGCTCTAATGGCGGCATTCATACCGGGGGCGTCTCCACCAGACGTTAAAACTGCGATTTTGCTTACTTTTTTAGCAGACATAATTTTCAATTGTTCATTAATGTATTGATTTACAATATCAAACCAATACGATGTAAAAGAAACCGAGCTACAAATTTAATCAATTGAGCTCAATTTTCCATTCAATTTATGAACAGTTTTGTCATGCTAACGCCTGTTATTAAATAGGGGTAAATTAGATCTAAAGTGAGTCTAATCAAAGAATTGCAAAGAAATGGAGCAATGAAGTCTATATTATTTATTCATTAAATAGATTTCAGCCATCATGCATCTAGTACTACCGCCTCCTAAAGCTTCAATGGTTGGGATAGAAATAGGGAGGATGGGGTTGTATTTTTCTAAGCTTTTTACCTGTTCGGTTTTCAAGGAGTTATAGGCTTGCTCAGACATGATTAAATGAGGTTTTTCATTGATATCAAATACTTGCAACATATTCCCAGCAAAATGATTCAGTTGATCCTGGCTTATAGTAACAACTTCTTTATTAGTTCGTAAAAAACTTTCAAGAACTATTTGTTTTTCCTTTTGATTGGGAATACTATCTAAACAAATTACTACAAATTTATCAGCGATACACATCATTACATTGGTATGATAAATAGGTTGCGCTTTATCATCTACAGCATTAAAACAAATTGCCTTGAATTGCATTTTAGCGCACCATTCATTAAATGCATTCTTATCTAGTCTTTCAGATAAACAACCATAAGCTATTTTATTTTGATGGTCTAAAACCATGCTACCTGTACCTTCTAAAAAGGTTCCTTCATTTTCTAAATCAGTTAAATCTAATTTGTTCTCAATTTTATAATT
>CAITGN010000390.1:0-2929 GCA_903891965.1 uncultured Bacteroidota bacterium | reverse complement strand
CCTTCTTCGTTAATTCTATCTTGCGCAGCAAAAAAACCTTCACTGGCATTGTATATTTCAATATAATTACAATTAGGTCCAATGACTTTTTTAAATTGTTCTTTGTAAGGCGTGAAAGAAACGCCCCCATGAATATATAATTCAAAATTGGGCCAAACTTCTTTTATGTTTGCCTTACCCGTAATTTCTAAAATTCTTTTTAGTAAAACCAAGGTCCAAGTAGGCACGCCCGCAATAGAAGTGACATCTTCTTCAATGGTGCTTTGTGCTAAACTTTCAATTTTATTTTCCCATTCATCCATTAAGGCAATCGATAATTCTGGTGTACGAATAAAGCCTGCCCAGAAAGGAGAATTTTCTAATAAGACCGCACTTAAATCACCGTATTGAATATCATCTTTAATAGGATGCACTTGATGACTTCCTCCAATCACCAAAGATTTTCCTGTCAGTAAATCACTATCGGGTAATACATGATAGTAACTAGTAAGTACATCTTTGGAAGCTTGAAAATGATTATCCTCAATACTTTCTTTGGTCAGTGGAATGAATTTACTTTTATCACTGGTGGTACCACTACTCTTTGCAAACCACTGTACGGGCGTGTTCCAGAGCACGCCTTCTTCTGCTTCTAATATTTGTTCTATATAAGGTTTGAGGTCTTCGTATTCGTGAATAGGAACAGTGTCTTTAAATTTTCTAATATTAAATATCTCTGCAAACTGATACTTTAAACCAAACTGTGTATACTGTCCATGTGTAATTAAATCTTGTAATACTTCTCTTTGTGCTGAAATAGGATCATTCACCCAATGTTCAATTTGCCCATAACGAAGGCGCGCTAATCTTGATAATGCGGGGCTAAATATTTTCATTACTTGCTTATCTTGCTTTCTGGCCCATTTCAATAATCCAGTCTTTGCGTTTTAATTCAAAGTTGGTGCCTAAGTATAAACGACGCACTTGATCATCTTCTGCTAATTCTTCCGCAGTGCCATGTTTAAATATTTTTCCTTCTATTAATAAGTAAGCTCTATCACAAATAGAAAGCGTTTCGTTTACATTATGATCTGTAATTAAAATACCAATGTCTTTTAATTTTAATCTAGCTACTACCGACTGTATATCTTCCACTGCAATGGGATCTACTCCTGCAAAAGGCTCATCTAATAAAATAAATTTAGGATCAACAGCAAGCGCTCTCGCTATTTCCGTTCTTCTTCTTTCCCCACCACTTAAACTATCCCCATTATTATTACGCACTTGATGCAAATTAAATTCATCTAATAAGCTCTCTAATTTAAATTCTCTTTCACCTTTAGTAAGTTTAGTCATTTCTAAAACAGCCATGATATTATCTGCCACCGTTAACTTTCTAAACACACTAGCTTCCTGTGGTAAATAACCCAATCCCATTTGTGCTCTTTTATACATAGGAAGCTTGGTAATATCTTCCTCGTTTAAGAACACACGTCCTTCATCGGGGGCTATTAAACCTACCACCATATAAAAAGTGGTGGTCTTACCTGCACCATTGGGACCTAATAAGCCCACAATCTCACCTTGTTTTACAGAAATGCTTACTTGGTCCACTACTTTGCGGCCTTTGTATTGCTTAATTAGTTTATCGGTATGTATAGCGAGTATCACAATAGAAATTTACACAAAAATAAGGGTAAATAGGGCTTTTCGACCTATAGCTTAATAATATTATATATTTTTGCACCATAGCGTCTTGCGTTAGGTTTCTATTTAGAAACAACCCAAACACTATTAAAGCAATTTGAATATGAAGGTTACGGAACATTTGGCCAAAGCCAAAGACACATTAGTGTCATTTGAGGTACTACCTCCTCTAAAAGGTAAAACCATTTCTTATATATATGAACACTTAGATCCCTTAATGGAATTCAAACCTTCATGGATTAATGTAACCTATCACCGTAGTGAAACTATCACAAGAAAAAAAGAAGATGGTACAGAAGAAAAAATAGATGTGCGTAAACGTCCTGGCACAGTGGGTATTTGTGCGGCTATTATGAACCATTATAATGTAGATGCAGTGCCTCATATTATTTGTGGGGGGTTTTCAAAAAGAGAAACAGAAGACGCCTTAATTGATTTACAATTTTTAGGTATTGATAATTTATTGGTTTTAAGAGGAGACGCCGAAAAAAATCAAAAAACTTTTGTTCCAGAACCTAATGGTAATAAACAAGCTATTGAATTATTAAAGCAAGTGGTAGGTTTAAATAATGGAGAATATTTAGATAAAGATATTTTGAATGGAAGCAAGACTAATTTTTGCATGGGTGTCTCGGGTTATCCGGAGAAACATTTTGAAGCGCCTTCTATGGAATTTGATTTACAAAGAGCAAAAGATAAAGTGGATGCGGGTGCTGAATACATAATGACACAAATGTTTTTTGACAACAAAAAATATTTCGACTATGTAGACGCTTGTAGAAGCATTGGTATAACAGTGCCTATTATTCCAGGACTAAAACCTATTACCAATAAAAAGCAGTTAACTATTTTGCCGAATATTTTTTATGTAGATATTCCTTTGGATTTAAGAAACGCGATGCTAGCAGCCACCACCGATGAAGCTTGTGAGCAAGTAGGCACCGAGTGGTTAATTGCACAAAGCAAGGAGCTGAAAGCGGTTGGTGTGCCGGTTTTACATTACTATACCTTGGGTAAACCAAAGGTGGTTAGAGATGTAGTGGCCGCTGTATTTTAAATTATTATTTTTTTGGCGCCGATTTATTATTAGCGTTTTGTAAAAAGTCGTTGAACTGTTCTAAGCTTAAATTTTTAGCAATAATTTTTTTATTAGCATCTAATAAATAAAAAGTAGGCGTTTTAAATACATCATACTGTTGACGAATAGTAGTAGGTAGGCCTGCTTTTATTTCTTTATTTAAAT
>CAITGN010000389.1:0-3222 GCA_903891965.1 uncultured Bacteroidota bacterium | reverse complement strand
CTTTTTAGGCCCCAATGGTGCTGGAAAGTCTACTACTTTAAAAATGCTTGCTGGCTTTTTAGAAGCCGACAAAGGTTCAATTGTTTTAAACGCAGCCGCAGTTCATCCAAATGCAAGTGATGTAAATAAACAAATTGGCTACCTGCCAGAATCCAATGCACTTTACCAAGATTTATATGTAAAAGAGTATTTACAATTTTTAACAACAGTACATTCTATACCGAATGCAGCTGAAGCCATTAATGCTGTGATTGAGCAAACAGGCCTTCAGTCAATGCAACATAAAAAAATAGCAGCCCTTTCTAAAGGATATAAACAAAGACTAGGTATTGCAGCTGCCATTATACATAAGCCAAAACTTATTTTATTAGACGAACCTACGGCTGGTTTAGACCCCAATCAACTCATTGAAATTAGAGCCTTGATACAATCACTGAGCAAGGACACCATGATTTTATTTTCCACACATATCTTACAAGAGGTTACGGCTATATGTGATCGAGTGTTAGTATTACACCAAGGAAAGCTAGTGGCAGACGAGCCCATAGGCCGGTTATTGGAAAAACACGATGCAAGTTTAGAAGATATATTCAAAATGCTTACCCATTAAAAAAAAGGGTGTAAATTGCAGTCTCCTTTTTGAATCAAAACAATTGAAAGTAAAAATTAAATAATTTATATGAGTTACATTATTGAAGTTCGTGCAAGACAAATTTTAGACAGCCGTGGAAACCCTACTGTAGAAGTAGATGTATTAACTGACGAAGGGGCTTTAGGCCGTGCTGCAGTGCCAAGTGGTGCAAGTACAGGTATTCATGAAGCGGTAGAGTTAAGAGACAACGATAAGAAAAAATACGTTGGTAAAGGTGTTTTGAAAGCAGTTAAAAATGTAAATGACTTAATTGCAAAATCTATCACAGGATTTGATATTACTGCACAAGCTGAAATTGATCAAATCATGATTGATTTAGATGGCACGCCTAATAAAAGTAAATTAGGAGCCAATGCAATACTTGCAGTAAGTATGGCCGTTGCTAAAGCAGCAGCTGAAGAAGCCAACCTTCCTTTATACAGATATATTGGAGGAACGAATGCAAGAACACTTCCAATGCCGATGATGAATATATTAAACGGTGGAGCACACGCTGATAATAAAATTGACTTTCAAGAGTTCATGATTATGCCAGTGGGCGCACCTAGTTTCAGCGAAGGACTTCGTTGGGGTGTTGAAATTTTCCACCAGTTAAAAAGTGTATTAAAGAAAAGAGGCTATAGCACAAATGTTGGTGATGAAGGTGGATTTGCACCTAATATTCAAAGCAATGAAGAAGCGATTGAAACAGTACTTGAATCTATTCAAGCGGCTGGTTATAAAACAGGAAGCCAAATTGCCATTGCAATGGATGCAGCGAATAGTGAACTTTGGAATGCGAAGAAGAAAAAATATGTTTTCCATAAAAGTTCTGGTAAAGAAATGAGCAGCGACCAATTAGTAAAGTATTGGGAAAGCTGGGTGAAGAAATATCCTATCGTTTCTATTGAAGATGGTATGGCTGAAGACGATTGGGCAGGTTGGAAAAATTTAACCCAAACTATTGGCGATAAATGTCAATTAGTAGGAGATGATTTATTTGTAACTAATGTAACAAGAATACAAACAGGTATTGATAAGAAAATTGCAAATGGCTTACTTGTAAAAGTGAACCAAATTGGTACTTTAACTGAAACCATCAATGCAGTAAGCTTAGCACAGCACAATGGCTACAATACTATTATGTCTCACAGAAGTGGTGAAACAGAAGATACCACTATCGCCGATTTAGCGGTGGCTTTAAACTGTGGTCAAATTAAGACAGGTTCTGCTTCTCGTACCGATCGTATGGCTAAGTACAACCAATTAATTCGTATTGAAGAGCAATTGGGTGAAACAGGGATCTTCCCCACCAAAGGCAAGTTGAAGTTTGGTACTAAATAAACCTTACTGCTATTAAAATAAGTAGAGGAGCTCCATGGGGCTCCTCTTTTTTTTTGCCATATCATGAGAACTATCTTAATTTTACGCTAAGTCCGTAATATGAAATTCATCAAAAAAATACTCCCCTTTGTAGCGAATCGTTACTTTATTGTAAGCCTTGGATTTGTGGTGTGGATGTTATTTTTTGATCAAAGAGATTTTTTTCAACAAAGAGAAAGGGCAGCGGAGCTTAAAAAAGTGGAAGACGCTAAAAAGTATTATCAAAAAGAAATAGAGTACACGCAAAAGCAATTGAATAATATTCAAAATAATAAAGCGGCCATTGAAAAATATGCGCGCGAAAGATATTTATTACGCAGAGAAGGAGAGGAAGTATATTTATTTGAAGACACTTTGCATTCTGCCACTAAATAATGACAAAGAAAGAACGCTACGAATTAGTGCTTGCCTATTTTCAAGAGCAAGTACCTATTGCTGAAACGGAACTCCTGTATGAAAATCCCTTTCAATTATTAGTTGCTGTTATTTTATCTGCGCAGTGCACAGACAAACGTGTGAACTTAACCACTCCTGCTATTTTTAAACAATTTCCAACTCCTCAAAAAATGGCTAAGGCTAGTTTTGAGCAAATGTTTGCACTTATAAAAAGTATTTCTTATCCTAATAATAAAGCCAAGCATTTAATTGGCATGAGCCAATTATTAATAGACAATTTTAATGCAGAAGTGCCTTTGACGGTGGAGCAGTTAATTACACTTCCAGGCGTAGGCCGCAAAACCGCCAATGTGATTACCTCTGTGGTAGACAAACAACCCAATATGGCGGTAGATACCCATGTGTTTAGAGTAAGTAGAAGATTGGGCCTAGTACCCATGACGGCCACTACACCCTTGGCCGTGGAGAAAGCATTAATAAAACATATTCCTACAGCACTTGTGCATACAGCGCATCACTGGTTAATACTGCATGGCAGGTATACTTGTTTGGCAAGAAATCCTAAATGCGATTCTTGTGGCTTAGTTTCTTTTTGTAAGGAAGGAGCAAAAAAAAGCGCCTCTTAAATTAGAGACGCTTTTTTATAAGTTAAGATAAGTTAAAGCTGAATATTTTTTCAGCTATTACTACACTACAAATATTGTTCTACTGCTGTTACTAATTCTTGTTTAGTAATAGGAACGCCCATGATTTTATTATAACCTTTAGCGTCTACAAAATATTTATCGCGAATAATTTTAATTAATTGTCCG
>CAITGN010000388.1:0-2038 GCA_903891965.1 uncultured Bacteroidota bacterium | reverse complement strand
TCATACCCATGGTATGCAGTTTGGACTAGAGAATCCTTATTTTAAATGGAGCCCCGTACAATGGGTTTACAAACAATGGGCTGGTATTTATGATAATAAAGACCAGCAGTTATATGTCAATAGAGGTTTTGGATTTTTAGGATATCCAGGCAGGGTGGGCATTTTGCCAGAAATTACTTTAATTGAATTGACTTAGGAATAAGATTTAATTTTACAAGACATCTAACTTTACAGGACATCTAATTTGAACGATATGAAAAAACTATTCTTTTTTTTAATGAGTATTATAGCATTGAATGCTCAAGCACAAAATAAATTTGCCCTCGGCATTAAGTTGGGACAAAATTTTTCAAGTGTTAACAATGTAAATGTAGATCATAATGCAGCTTCCTTTCATATAGGCGCTGCTGCTCAAATTGGACTAGGGCCATCTTTTAGTATTGCACCTGAAGTTATTTTAACACAAACTAAATTAGAGTCTAATCCAAGTGTTTTAGAATTATTAGGTAATAGTGCATTGAAGCCTGAGACCTATCATTTAAATTATTTAGCCATTCCTGTTTTAGCGCAGTATAAAGCTTTTAAAAGTTTAGTCTTACAAGCAGGTCCTCAGTATAGTATTTTATTAGATCAAAAAAAAGATGGCAAAGAAGCTGCCAGGCTAGCTTTCGAAACCGGAGAGTTTGCCATAGTGGGTGGTGCTAAATTAGATTTGAATGGGTTCTTTTTATATGGCAGATACGTTATTGGCATGAATAATATTCGTTCTGCGAATGAACTCAGTAATAATTTAGGCGACCAATCTACATGGAAGACTCGTCAATGGCAGTTAGGCGTTGGCTTTAGTTTATTTAACTATTAGTTATTTAATTTTATTTAAATAAAGCAGGATGTGTTTCGTCCCAGTTCGTTGCTTTTTGATAGGCCTGTGCAATGGATAAAATAGTGGCTTCATCATATAAATTGCCTACAAAACTAATACCGGTAGGTAAATTTAATTTCTTGTCAAAGCCAGTAGGTACGCATACTACAGGGTTGCCTGTTAAATTGGTAATAGCCGATTGATTCCCATCACCTCTTGAAGGACAAATTATAACATCATACTGCTGCATGACTTCATTTACCTTTTGCATAAGTGTGTAGCGATGTCTTTGTGCATTAATATATTCTACCGCAGGTATAAATCGATTGGTTCTAAATGAGTTGGGCCAATCACTTTTAGTTTGTCTTGTAAGTATATCGTCAATATTTAATCTTGTCATTTCGTCAAACTGTGCAGCACATTCAGCTCCAATAACTACATCCATGATATTGAAATTATATACGCCACTGTCTGGAAAATTCACTGGAATTAATTGTACGCCTAATTTTTTAAATTCTTCTAGTACTTTAAATTCATTTCTAGAAGTATCTTTTATTTTATCAAAATAGTTTTTAGCGTATGCAATTTTTAATTTTTTAATGTCTTTGTTGGGTGTGTAATTAAATGGCATATTTACAGCGCTTCCATCTTTGCCATCTGTTCCATGTATATAATTAAATACAATAGCAGCGTCTACAGCAGAACGGCATATTGGTCCTACTTTGTCTAAGCTATAACTTAATGCCATAGCGCCTGAACGGCTTACGCTACCAAAGGTGGGTCTTAAACCAGTAGCACCGCAAGTAGTAGATGGAGAAACTATACTGCCCCAGGTTTCCGTACCTATAGCAAAAGGCACTAAGCCTGCCACTGTTGCAGAAGTAGAACCTGCAGAAGAACCAGAGGATCCATATTTTAAATTCCATGGATTTTTTGTTCTTCCCCCAAACCAATAATCGCCCATGGCTAAAGCCCCTAAAGTAAATTTAGCTACAAGTACTGCACCTGCATCTCTTAGTTTAGTATATACAAAAGCATCTTCGTCAATGGTTTGATTTTGATAAGGCGCTGCTCCCCAAGTTGTCTTAGTGCCTTTTACAGCAAATAAATCCTTTAATCCATAAGGTATACCATGAAGTAAGCCTCTGTATTTTCCTTGCGCTAATTCCGCATCTG
>CAITGN010000387.1:0-4937 GCA_903891965.1 uncultured Bacteroidota bacterium | reverse complement strand
ATTAACTTCCTTTGTTTATAAATTGAATATCCAAAAATTAATGTAAAAATTAAAAGTGTTATAATAATTAAATAATAATTTAAACTAAAAGGAATAACTAATAAAACAAACAGTATGCATAAAACTAAACTAAATAATATACCATTGATAATTGATAAGGTATTTTTAAGTGTCTTATTTTCATTTATGGTAATTAAAGAATAAATATATTTTGCAGTAATAATGGAGGCGAATGGCAAAACAACATAAATATAATGAGGTAACTGATAATTGCTAATGCCTAATGCAGTATAAGTAATTAAAAAGCCGGGTGTACTAATCCATTCTTCATGACTTTGTAAGCGAAACTTATTTTTTATTATTGTATAAAATTCTTGTACTAGCCCAATTATAAAAAATAATATCCAAGGTAAAAAACCCCATATTAAATTTTCAAATAAGAAAAAGAAATAGTCGTTTTCATGCCAAACACTTTCTCCAGTAATTCTGCCAAAACTTTGTGTCCAATAAAAAAATCTTAACCCAGAGGTTCCTGTTTTTTCATACATGACTTTTTCAGGGTGTAAATCAAATTGCTGGTACAAACCAATATCCATTGGAATTAATAAAATTAGAATGATAAGCACCCCTATCAAATATTCCCATCTAAAAAGTAACTTAAAATTGCGGTGTATTAAAAAATGAGGAACAAAAGAAAAAATAGGTACCATTAAGGCAATTGGGCCTTTTGTCATCATTCCAAAAGCAACAGCAGCAAATGCAATAATAAAGGAAATCCATTTTTTGGTGAATAGCCAACTAGAAAACTGCCAAATACCCAGTATTACCCATGCCATTAACATAGTATCAGTTCTAAGGTCATGGGTTATCAAAAACATGGCCTGAGAACTCGCCAGGACCAATGCAGCTAATAATGATATCTCTTTGGCGTAATAGAACCTAGTAAACTTATAAGTGCTATAAATAGCTAAAACTGCCATAAGAATAGAAGGTATTCTAAAGGCAATATCGTTAATGCCGAATATATACATGCTTAAAGCGCTAACCCAGAATAATAAGGGGGGTTTGTCTAGGTAATCCTTGCCTTGGTCAAAAATTTGTAGGAAGCTTTTGTTTAAAAGCATTTCCCTAGAAATATTCGCATATTGAACTGAATCAATTTCCATTAAGGGGACCGAAATACTACCTATAATATAAACAACTATACATAGAATTATATAGAATAAATATATGTTATCCAATTTGCCTGTCCTGTTAAATAGCATTATTATAATAATTTATTGTTACCAAATTTATTTTCTCTAATAAATTAAAAAAAATTATCTAAATTGATTTTAAGATAATTTTCAACCCCAATATAAATATACAAATGATTATCAACAAAATTTCAATAATTGTTCCTGCATTTAATGAAGAGTCTACTATTTCCATCATAGCAGATAAATTATTAAACCTTTATCTGGTAAATAATATAAAAAAGGAAATTATCATTGTTAATGACTGCTCTACAGACAATACTGAGCATTTAATACAAAATATAATTAAGTCAAATCCTACGGCTGAAATTAAATCTATTAAACATGAGAAAAATTTAGGAAAAGGGGCGGCTATTCATTCCGGAATCAAAAATGCTACAGGCGACTACCTAATTATCCAAGATGCAGATTTAGAATACGACCCTTCTGAAATTAATAAGCTATTAAAGCCGGTATTAGATGGCTATGCCGATGTTGTTTATGGTTCTAGATTTATAGGAGGCGCACCGCATAGAATTTTATTTTTCTGGCATACCATTGGAAATAAGTTCCTAACTTTTTTGTCAAATTTCTTTACCAATTTAAATTTGACAGATATGGAAACTTGTTATAAGCTTTTTAAAACTAGTATTATAAAAACTATTTCTTTAAAAGAAAAAAGATTTGGTTTTGAGCCAGAAATAACTTCAAAAATTGCTAAAATTAAAGGTATTCGTATTTATGAAGTGGGTATCTCTTATTATGGAAGAACTTATTTAGAAGGGAAGAAAATTAATTGGAAAGATGGCTTCAAGGCTATTTATTGTATTATTCGATATAATTTATTTAACTAACCTTGTGTAATTAACCAATTTCATAATTTTATATTCCTTATATCTAGTTAACCAAATAAAAAAGGGAATGTAGAAACATCCCCCGTTTTGTCTACTAAAGACATTCACCTTTACTTTGTCTAACTTACTAACCCAGTTTAAACCAGCCATCAAATAATTTATCTCCATCAATTTTGAATTCTTTTTGATCTACCACTTCATTATCTACTTTTTTGATAAGCTTCACCCATTGTCCCTTTGATTGAAATTGATTATTTAAAAAAGCACTGAACCCTAGCTTACGATTGTCTTTTAGTAAAATTTCTTTTGACCAACTATTTCCTCGAAACTCTTTTATCCAAGGGCGGCCGTTTTCATCTGTATACCAGACCTGGCCAAAGGTTTCAAAACTTACTTCAATAATTAACTCCACTTTAATTAAAGGCAAGGTATCCATTATCCTATTATTGGGAAATAGGTTATAGATATCTTTAACTGAAATACTACGTGGGGACATGTTTTACAATTATATTCAATAGTAATGTAGCACATAATTGTAACTAGAATATGAATTATTGGTTAACAAATTGTATTCTGTCCAATAATAGAAAATTATCGAGGTGCTTATATATGTTTAATATATAACTTTTTGGTATGCTTAAACTTTTTTCTAGTATAAAAATTCTGCGTGGTGGTAGAAGTTAAATTACAGAGTACTTCTATTTTATTAAAACCCAATTTAGACGCTTTTTCATAAATGTATAAAAATAGCTCATCTGCTAAATACATTTTACGATAATTAGGAGCTATGTAAAATTCGTGAATTTGTAAATTAGGCTTATTGTCTATAAAGCTTTCAACTTTATCGCACACAATAAATCCAATTTGATTGCCTAATACTATTTCTAGAATATATATAAAACTTGCCTTACTGCTTAACTTCTTTTTAAATTGTTCATTAAACACTTGTTCGTCAATGTGTTTACCATATACTTCCTGTATGGCTTGATAGAAATATTCAAAATCGGTTAGTAGCGCCTTTCTTATTTGCCAATCTCTAATTAACATAAATTACCATTTTTAAAGAAACAAATTTCAAACAAATATGCGCCAATGAATGTAAAGAAAAAGTTAACTAGATATTAATAAATTGTTACTACAATAAATTGTTACTACTCTGTATAGGTCTTTTTAAGCTTATTTATTTTAGAGGTATTGAGTCCTAGCTGCTTTTGTAAATAAGTATCGATACTGCCGTATTTAGTCCTAATAGTGTCAAAAGTAGCAGCTATATACTCCTTCTTGGCGCCCATTAAATTACTAGCTGTTTTTTCATCTAACCCATAATACCTTGTCATTTGAGTAATGGTTTTGGCATTTTCATTACGACGATAATAGTTGGTTGCTTCGTAGTCTTCAAAAATAGTTTGCTCATCCACTCCTAGTGCATATAAAATTAAAGCGGCTGCAATACCTGTTCTGTCCTTACCAGCGGTGCAATGAAATAACATTGGACTAGCCGTTTTATTGGACAGCAAACTATCAAATAAAGGTGTGTAACGGTCTTTAAATGGTGTCAAAACAGTATAAAAACTCATCATGAATGAATCTGACTTTAAATACTTACCCATATTCTTCATATAGTTGCTATCACCAACATTTTCACTGCCTGCTGGTAGTGAAATACGAGTAGTACCTGTAGGTATTTTGTCTGGCGCCGTTTTTACTTCATAAGGGCCTCTAAAGTCAAAATCGTATTTAATATGTAAACCTTCTATTTTAGCAAGGTCGGCATCGGTTAAGGTGTTTAATGCAGCTGAGCGGTATAATAATCCCATTTTAACCTTTTTGCCGTCCTTTGTTTTATACCCACCTAAGTCTCTAAAATTAACGGCCCCTTCCAATTTAATCTCTCTAGTGGTGCTGTCTGCAATTTGAGCAAAGCTTGTTGAAGCAACTAAAATTATTATAAGAAATAACACTATTCTTTTCATAAAAATATTTTTTATTACAAATTAAAAAAGTGGGGAGCAAATGCTCCCCACTTATATGTAAGATTATAAGATAATCAATTATTTAATTAACCACATTTTTGCATTCAAGTCATCTGTACCTCCATATTGAGAAGATATAGCTGCTGCATTGTTTGTTTTATTGTAATTCACTTCATCAACTGGATACTGCCATCTTAATGGAATTTTAAATGTAGGCGTTCCAATACCAACACCACCTTCTTTAAAAGCAGGCACTCCTGTTCTTCTCCATTGGTAGAAAGATTCAAATCCAGAATTCAAAAAGAAGGAAACATATTTTTGAGTTAGAATTTGATTTAAACCTTTTGCTGCATCTGAAGAATAAGCAATATTGGTTAAGAATGTATTTACATCCAAAGTGGCTGTACCTAAGTTAGGCTTAGTACCATCATTGTTATTTACAATTACTGTTCCACCTTGTTTGATTGCATACCAGTCTAAAGAAGCTTGCACACCCTTAGTATACCAAGTAGCAGCTGATTGACTTGTTACCCATCCTCTGTTCACTGCTTCAGCAATATTGAAACATAATTCGCTGTAGCCTACTAAAATATAAGGCTCAGATATTGTACCGCCAATGTTCAATGGAGTCATATATCTGTTATAGTTTAAACCTGCAAGTGGCGTATTGTTAGTGAAAGCATATTTCATGGCAGAAACAGATGAGTCTTGTGTTTGACCTACATAGTTGGAGAAACTACCCACTGGGTTTACTGCATCTATACTTAAAATACCTGGAGATAATAATGCTATAACTCTAGGGTCTTTATTAGGAACAGTTGCATCGGTCCAAGTTTTAGAAATATTAATACAGTTATTATACTGAGCATAACCAT
>CAITGN010000386.1:0-3969 GCA_903891965.1 uncultured Bacteroidota bacterium | reverse complement strand
GAAAAATACGGCGCTCATAATTACCACCCACTTCCAGTAGTACTTGAAAGAGGTGAAGGTGTTTACTTATACGATGTAGATGGTAAAAAATACTTCGATTTTTTAAGTGGTTATTCTGCGGTGAACCAAGGCCATTGTCATCCCGCCATTATTGAAGCTTTACAAAAACAAGCGAGTAAACTCACATTAACTTCTCGCGCTTTTCATAATAATTTATTGGGCGAGTATGAAAAGTACATCACCGAATATTTTGGATACGATAAAGTACTTCCCATGAACACAGGTGTGGAAGGTGGAGAGACAGCTATCAAATTAGCAAGACGTTGGGGATACAATATAAAAGGCATTGCAGAAAATAAAGCGAAAATAATTTTTGCAGAAGGTAATTTTTGGGGACGCACATTAGCGGCTATTTCTTCTTCAACTGATCCTAGTAGCTTTAAAGGTTTTGGTCCTTATATGCCCGGCTTTGGTTTAGTACCTTATAATGATTTAGTGGCTTTAGAAGAAGCTTTAAAAGATAAAGAAGTGGCAGCCTTTATGGTGGAACCAATTCAAGGCGA
Source organism: uncultured Bacteroidota bacterium (assembly GCA_903891965.1). Lineage (GTDB taxonomy): Bacteria > Bacteroidota > Bacteroidia > Chitinophagales > Chitinophagaceae > Sediminibacterium. The sequence continues at coordinate 3,406 of CAITGN010000386.1, read as the reverse complement.
AGCGGGTGTTGTCATTCCTGATGATGGTTATTTAAAAGCCGTACGTGATTTATGTGATAAGTACAAGGTTTTATTTATTGCAGATGAAATTCAAACTGGTTTAGCCAGAACTGGAAAGATGCTAGCCTGCGATCATGAAAATGTTAAACCCGATATTTTAATATTAGGAAAAGCATTAAGTGGTGGCACACTTCCTATTTCTGCAGTACTAGCAAGCAATGAAATAATGATGCAAATTTTACCAGGAGAACATGGTTCTACTTATGGTGGAAACCCATTGGCATGTGCGGTAGCAATAAAATCTCTGGAAGTATTAAAGTCGGAAAGAATGGCGGAGAATGCAGAAAAAATGGGAGCAAGATTAAGAGCAGGACTTGCGAATTTAAATTCTCCCTTTATTACCACCATTCGTGGTAAAGGTTTATTAAATGCTATTGTAATAAAACATGAGAACCCTGATGCAAGTTGGGATTTATGTTTACACTTAAAAGATTTAGGCTTACTTGCAAAACCCACTCATGGAGATAAAATAAGATTTGCACCTCCATTAATTATAACTGAAAAACAAATTGATGAAGCCGTTCAAATTATTGGGGCTGGTTTGAAACTTTTATCTTAGGTAAAAAAGTCATTATTAATATGCCTGCAGAAATTATAATGCATGCATACAATGCCCATTTCTTTTGCGGACACTCTCCCATTTGACAAGTAGACATAATTAAATAATTTCTAAAGCTCCATGCTAAAAGCAGGGCTGCGAAAACCATATTGAACCTCTTTGCCCATATATAAGGCAAAGCAAAAAAGACTAATGTTATAACTGCAAAAAAACATAAAAATTTTCCCGCCTGGCCATAATTACTTCCTACTGCATCCCATCCAGTAATAGTCCAGTTTCTGCTTTCAATAAAAATTAATGGCTGAGTAGTGCAGTAAATAAGTAATAAGCAAAGTATGATACCAATGGTTTGAGAATATTTCATATTGATTCAAAATTACTGAATTTAAAGTGAAATATCAACCATAGAAATTCACTTTGCTTATTAGCTATCCTATTTAATGTATTATTAATTATATCTAATTTATAATATACTTTTTAAATTGTAACAAATACAGTTATGATTGCGGATACACATAATATAATAATTACAGATATTAACAGGACTTTTTTACTCTTCTTTATGGATGCCTTAACCTTTGTTCCATCATAGATCCAAATAGATGTATTTAATAAGATTAAAGAAATTAACACAGAGCCAATAAAAGGTAGTGTAAATAAAATTGTTTTATAGACTAACTGAAAAAAATTGTTTGACATTAGATTTATTATTTTTATTTTTTTTCTATAACAACCACTTCATATCTCCCTAACTCGTCCATACTAATTGTGATATTAAAATTAGCATAAGAACTCCAACCAATGGTCAATCCTTCAATCTGAACACCATATGTATTTATACCAGTGATGATAAAATTAGATGAATTATTTGATGGATTAAAACTAATATTAGACATATTCATTTGCTGCCAAGAATAAAGACCAATTCCAGTATAGAATAAAGTCGGATTACCAACTATTTGACCACTATTATTTGTATTAAAAAATAAATGTAAAATATACTTCCCAATTTTATCCTTATTCAGAATAGAACAAGTACCAAACTGCGCATGATGATATCCAGCTTTGCCAGGTCCGTCATCTTCTTCGTCATCATCAAATGTCTGAATTGAATTTGATTTAATTTTCGAAGTAGGACTTATACTAGAGTCTAAAACTAAAGTTGATCTTACGGCTTCATATTTTATTTCTGTTCCAATTTCCTTAAACACTTCCTTAAACTCATTTAAGCTTAGATTCTTAATTTTTGCTTGATTTGAATTTTCATCAATTGTAAAAATTGATTTGCTTTCACTAGGAATAATTATTTTTATCTCACCTTGTTCTCCTACAATTTCTTTCAACTGTTTAATGGCATTAGTTTGTTTGTCCTGCATTGTTAATTCACTCTCTTTTTTTGTACATGAAATTGTGAACATAAGTAAAAAGAGTAAGCTTATGTTTCTTAGATTAATTTTGGTTTTCATAATTGTTTTTATTTTCACCAAAAGTATATTTCTAGGATACTGAAAATCGCAGTATTTATACTTGACAAAAGACAGGTATTCCCCCCTATAAAGAACAGAACAGGCTTGGGCATAAAAAAACCCCTCAATAATTGAGAGGTTTTATATTTTAGTGAGGTCGAGAGCGGATTCGAACCGCTGTGGGAGCTTTTGCAGAGCTCTGCCTAGCCACTCGGCCACCCGACCCTAATCTAGAACGCGAAAATAACGCAAAGAACTTAATTATAAAAGAATTTTACAGCTATTCCGATTTAAACGACATTTGTGACATAAAAGAAACAATATGCAGGCAATTGGCGCATCAGAACTCATTATTAACGACCGCGGGGCTATTTACCACTTAAATGTCCGTCCAGAAGAGATGGCGGATACCATTATTACCGTGGGCGACCCTGAAAGAGTTGCAGAAGTAAGTAAATACTTTGACCGCATTGAACATAAACTAGCACATAGAGAATTTATTACCCATACCGGTTATATTGGACAAAAAAGAATTTCAGTACTTAGTACAGGCATTGGTCCAGACAATATTGATATTGCTTTAAATGAAATTGACGCTTTAGTGAATATTGACTTTGCTACTAGGACCATTAATGATCAAAAAAAATCGGTTTCTATTATTCGTATGGGCACTTGCGGTTCTTTACAAGGAGAAGTAGGTGTGAATGAATTAGTGGCCGGTACTCATGGCTTAGGCATTGATAATGTTTTACATTTTTATGAGGGGGAAAATAATGAAGAAGAAAAAGCCATCTTAGATGCTTTTGAAAAACATACTTCCATTCATGCGCATAAAATTCAACCTTATATTGCCACCGCTAGTGCTGGTTTAATTAAACATTTTACAGAAGGATATAGTCATGGTATTACAGTTACTTGTCCTGGTTTTTATGGCCCTCAAGGACGCATCTTAAGACTTCCTTTAAAAATGCCGAACCTAGTGGATCAAATGACCAGCTTCAGATACGGCCAACATAGAATTGCAAATTTTGAAATGGAAACCAGTGCTATTTATGGTTTATGTAATTTATTAGGACACCAATGTTTAAGTATAAATGTAATTATTGCCAACAGAGTGAAAAAAGAATATAGCAAGGACATGGGTAAGGCCGTAGATCATATGATACAAAAGTCATTGGGCATTATTGCAGGCATTTAAAGTAGAATAAATAATTTATCGATAAGTAAATTAAAATGAATATACAATTTTCAAAATACCAAGGAACACAGAACGATTTTGTAATTATTGACAACCGTTCAGGCAATATCAAATTAAGCGAAG
>CAITGN010000385.1:0-5258 GCA_903891965.1 uncultured Bacteroidota bacterium | reverse complement strand
CACCATTGTACCCTTATTAGTAGGAGTGTCTGCTGTTATTGGTGTTTGGGGTGGTTATTTTGTGGGAGGGCTTACTGGTTCAGTAGCGCCAGAGGTTTTCATTATGGGTATTAGAAAAGGTTTCGAAACCAATTATGTTACCATTGCCTTTTATAAATCGTTTATTTTCTCATTTATCATAAGCACTGTGCCTTGTTATTTTGGTTACAATGTAAAAGGCGGAGCATTAGAAATTGGTAAAGCAGGCACGCAGTCGGTGGTAGTAAGTTGTATACTTATACTCATTGCCGATTATTTAGTAGCTGCCATTGCTATTTAAGTTAACTTAGTAATACAAATTTATAGAATGAAAATAAGCTTTCATGGCGCTGCCAGAACCGTTACAGGATCTAAGCATTTAGTGCAATTAGATAATGGCGAAAATTTTTTATTAGACTGCGGGTTGTTTCAAGGAATGGGTAGAGATACCGATTCACTGAATGCAAGTTTTGGTTTTGATGCCACTAAAGTAAACTTTGTTATTTTATCACATGCACATATCGACCATTCTGGCTTACTTCCTAAATTAGCTAAAGAGGGTTTTAAAGGAAATATTTATTGCACACCTGCCACCAAAGCACTAACTGAAATTTTATTGGAAGACTCTGCCATGATTCAAAGAGACGACGCTAAATATGGCAATAAGCGAAGAGCTAGACAGGGCCTGCCTCCTATTGAGCCCTTGTATGATATGGATGATGTAAATATTGTATTACCTCTTTTAACTATTGTTGAATATAATCAGCCCACTAAAATTTCTAATTCAGTAGAATTATTATTTACCGATGCTGGACATATTATAGGAAGTGCTGCAGTAAGTTTGAAAATTAAAGAAGCGGGTGAAACTAAAACACTCACATTTAGTGGAGATGTAGGAAGGTATCGCGATATGATATTGCGATCACCCTCTACTTTCCCACAAGCCGATACCATTATTATTGAAAGCACTTATGGCGATAAACTACACGATTTAATTCATACCACACCCGATGATATTTTACATTGGATTGAAAAAACCTGTGTAGAGCAAAAAGGAAATTTAATAATTCCGGCATTTAGCGTGGGTCGTACACAAGAAATTTTATTTGAACTAAATCAGTTGTCCTTAGAAAAAAGGCTACCTCATATTCCAGTCTATGTAGATAGTCCTTTAAGTATTGAAGCTACCGATGTAGTTAAAATGTTCCCTAAATACTTCAATAAAAAAATTCAAAAAATATTAGAAGTAGATGACGACCCCTTTGATTTCGAAGGCCTTCGTTATATAAAATCGGTGGAAGAGAGTAAGGCCTTGAATGAGGACTTACATCCCAAGGTAATTATATCAGCCTCTGGTATGGCCGATGCGGGTAGGGTAAAGCATCATATTAAAAATAATATTAGCAATGCGAAGAATACAATTTTACTAGTTGGTTATTGCGAGCCGCATTCTTTAGGTGGAAGATTAATGAATGGTGTTAAAGTGGTGAAGATATATAGTGAAGAATATCCAGTCATAGCCAAAGTAGGTTCTATTAGAAGTATGAGTGCCCATGCCGATTACGAGGACCTTATGCAATTCTTAGGCTGCCAAAGCCCCGATTTAGTAAAGCAAATATTTGTAGTGCATGGTGAAGCCGAAGTGCAGGATCATTTTGCGGAAAGATTACGCAAAAAAGGGTTTAAAGATGTAATAGTGCCAGAAATGCACGAGACAGTGGAAATTGTATAATTAGGAGATTAATAATTAAAGCGCTAGAATAAAGTTTGGGGCGTGAAAATTTTATATTCCACTTTCTCGCATGGGTTCGTGCTTTGCTGAAAATTCTTAGCCACCGTATAGGCGCTCATTTTACTATCCATTATTTGATGTTTAGCCAATTCCAAAATTTGCGCATCGTTTAAATTTTCATTCACCCAAGCATTGGCTGCATCTTCTTCTAAAATGGTGGGCATTCTTTTTTTGACATTGTGAATCTTACTCATTAAGCCATTGGCTTCAGTGGTAATAATACCAAAGCTATTTTTAGTTTCTCCAGTATTTTGGTTGGTCCAAGTATTCCAAACACCTGCTATATAAAAAATAGGTTTTTCATTCAATGAAATACAGTGCGGGTACTTTTCTTTTTCAATTTGTTGCCATTCAAAAAAATGTGAAGCCAATACCAAACACCTGTTGCTATGAATAGTGCTTTGCGCCACTTTATTGCTTAAAATAGTTTCTGCTTTTATATTAAGGGTGGTATATTTTTTTCTCGATTCTGTTAATTCTTTTTCATTACGCACCCAATGGGGTATAAGCTCCCAGTGCATAAGCCCTGGCCTTAGTAAAGACTTATGGGGGGTATTTATAGTATCTTCTCTACTAGGTTCATTAAAAATTACTGGCCACTGGTCATAAGCAAAGCCCGACTGCATAGGTATATCAATGGCATCTATATCTAATGCAGTGCCACCTACTTTAATAGTTTGCTTTTTAGGAATTTTTATGCCAATAACGTAACACATAAATTTTTTGAATAGTCTTCCCTGCAAATTAAGAATTTTAATATAAAATCCTTGCTAAGAACTAGTATTATACTTATTTTCAATTTAAATATTTATATATGCTACACTCAATTGGAACTTGTTTATGGTTTGATGGAAAAGCAAAAGAAGCGGCTTATTATTATAAAGAAGTATTTGGCGAAGTGGAAATTGTTTCTGAAAATCCAATGGCGGTTGTATATAATTTATTTGGTCGTCGGTTTATGAATTTAAATGGTGGCCCAGGGTATGTAATTAACCCTTCCATTTCATTTTTTATAAGTATTGAAACAGAAGCTGAAATAGATAGCCTTTGGGAGAAATTAATTATTGATGGTAAAATTTTAATGCCCCTTAACAAATATCCTTGGAGTGAAAAATACGGATGGTGCGCCGATAAATATGGAGTGAACTTTCAATTAATGCTTGGGCATAAAAGCCGCACTAAGATTATGCCTAATATGTTATTCACAGGCAATCAAAATGGAAAAGCAAAGCAAGCGATTGAATTTTATACCAATTTATTTAAAGGTGCTAACACTATTCAAATAGATACTTATCAAAAAGGAGAGCCTGATACTGAAGGCAATATTAAATATGCGCAGTTTGAATTAAATGATCTTTCCTTTGGTGCCATGGATAGTTCTGCGCCGCATCAATTTAGTTTTAATGAGGCGGTTTCTTTTATTATAACTGTTGACACGCAGGAAGAGATAGATTATTATTGGAATGCCTTGGTTGAACATGGTGCTCCTGGCAGATGCGGTTGGTTAAAAGACCAGTATGGCATAAGTTGGCAGGTGGTACCTAGTTGTTTAGGGAAGTTCATGACCAACCCTGCTACTGCGCCAAAAGCAACCTATGCTTTTTTACAAATGTCTAAATTTATTATCGCCGATTTAGAGAAGGCGGTGGAGTAGCATAGAAGTAAAGTATACATCTATACTAGCTTTTGAAACTTGAACTGTTCGGAAATGGTTTCTTAATTCGCCGAATATCTTTTAATAAGCTTTAGGTCAGAGCCTTTAACCAATAGTTCTTCTTCAATGTCAAAATCGTTTTGAAGGCCCAGCCAGAAATTGGGGCTATTACCAAAGTATTTAGAAAGTCTCAAGGCAGTATCGGCAGTTATACTTCGGTTGCCTTTTAGTATTTCAGATATTCTTGTTTGAGGTACTCCAATATCCATAGATAGTCTATATGCACTAATTCCTAACGGGTATAGAAATTCTTCTTTTAAGACATCTCCAGGGTGTATGTTTTTTAATTTTTTCATAGAGTCGTTATCTTTCCAAAACTAAGTATCATACTAACGTTTAATGATACTTACGTTAAAAGTAAGTATTTAAAGTAATAGACATCAATTAAGCTTTGTTAGTTTCAAATAATTTTAATATTAACATTTTAGAAAATCTCCGAACGAATATCTTTAGATCTAAAAAGTAGGTTATACATTTTTACATTTCGAGTTTTGCATAAAAATAAAATATGCAAAATCAAATTGAAATTTTCCAAGGAGCAAACAATGAAATAAATGTAGAAGTAAAGTTTGAAGAGGATACGGTGTGGCTCACTCAGGCACAAATGGTTGAACTATTTGGCCAAACCAAGCAAAATGTAAGTTTACACATCAATAACTGCTTCAAAGAGAATGAGTTAGATAAAAAGTCAACTGTCAAGGAATCCTTGACAGTTCGAACCGAGGGCAAATTTAAGCCTAGTGGTAAACTGCCTTTTGAGTTACCATCTTCCATGGAGGAAGTGTTAAAACAAAAAGAAGACATGCCTTACGATACCAAGAACCCTTTGTATAAGTTTGGAGCGGGGATAGGGTATGAGTAGTTAAAATTGAATATTCACTTCAAGTTTAGCGTCAAGTCCAATTTCAACCAGTCTTTGTAAATTTGATAAGCGTATTTCCTTAATATCGTTTTCGATTTTTGATATATAGGACTTTGTAGTGCCTAATTTTAATGCAAGTGCTTCTTGAGTCAAGCCCTTTCTCAGCCTAGCTTCTTGGAGCATAGCACCAAGCTTAAAGTTTTCATATCCTTTTTCAAAAGAGTCTCTTTTTTTAGTTCCAATTGCGCCATAATGATTCTCTACAAATTGATCTAGTGAAATAGTATTATTTTTCGTTTTCATAATTTAATTTTATTTGAATTGCCTTAATGATTTCATTTTTAGGCGTCTTTTGAGTTTTCTTTTGAAATCCATTTCCAATCACTATTATATTCTCTTTATCAAAAAAACAAAATATCCTAAAAATATCAGAACCAGTTTGAATTCTTATTTCATATATACCATTTGTTCCTGATATACTCTTTAAATAAATAGAAGGAACAACTTCAACATCTTCAATTAATCTAATTGTCCATATTATTTTTTCCTTTACTCTATTATTTTGTTTTACAAAGAACTGCTCAAAATAATCTTTATAAAATACAGCGGTTCTAAATTTCTTGTATGTATTCAATTTCAAAGTTAATTTAAGTTGCCCAAAAGGGCAACTATTTTATTAATATTATTTACAGCATCTATATTAATAAATAGTAAGGTTTGAATTTTAAGTATAAATACGCACTGGCTAGCTTGTTTCGCGGCTCCGCATTAAAAAAGCCTCTCATTTGCATGAGAGGCTTTGTAGAGCGTACGGGATTCGAACCCGTATTACCTCCGTGAAAGGGAGGTGACCTAACCCTTAGTCGAACGCT
>CAITGN010000384.1:0-2366 GCA_903891965.1 uncultured Bacteroidota bacterium | reverse complement strand
TCTTCCATGGGTGCTGCATGACCATATAAATGAACAGGAACTATCACTTTAGATTTAGGCGTAATTGCTTTTTTCAAACTTTCAAGATCCATACAAAATGTAATAGGATCTACATCTACGAAAACAGGTTTCAATCCTAAAAGTGCCACTACCTCTGTAGTTGCGATATAAGTAAATGAAGGTGTAATAATTTCATCGCCAGGTTGCAGGTCTAAGGCCATCATAGCAATTTGTAAAGCGTCGGTGCCATTCGCACAAGGAATCACATAATCCACTCCCAAATAGGTACTTAAATTTTGAGCAAAATCCTTCACGGCCTTGCCATTAATATAGGCGGCTGAATCCAATACATCTTGGATAGCTTCGTCAACCTCTTTTTTGATGGCCAGGTACTGGTTTTTAGTATCCACCATTTGAATTTTCCTCATCCTTTAAATTTGGGCAAAATTACAATAAAAAGCCTAATTCGACCTAATTGTGGTTATAAGAAAGGCTTTCAAAACAAATTCAAGTTTTATGCTATTTTTTATTCATTTTTGCCCTACTGAAATGATAGCATGATTTTATACCAATTCTTTTTAAGGCTCTACCCTATATTGGCTTATCTCATTAGTCCCTTTAATGAGAAAGCAAGAAATTGGGTAGATGGACAAGCCAAGGTTTGGGATGAAATTAATGCCCTTAGCCCAAAGATTAAACAACCCCTTATTTGGGTGCACTGTGCTTCTTATGGAGAATACGAACAGGGGCTACCCATTATTGACAGCATTAAATCGAGATATCCATCGCATCAAATTTGGCTTACCTTTTTTTCACCCTCAGGTTATGTGTATAGAAAAAAAGATGCCCATGCCGACTTTGTTACCTACCTCCCTTTTGATAATAAAAAAAATGCAAGCCTTTTTTTAGAAACCATAAAACCTTCCTTAATTATTTTTATTAAATATGAATTTTGGTTTTATTATTTATCGATTGCGAAAGAAAAAAATATTCCTACCGTTTTAGCTTCTGCACTTTTTAGACAAGGCCAAATATTCTTTCAATTTTACGGAGGCTTCTATAAAAAAATATTAAATTTATTTACTGCCATTTTAGTGCAGGATCAAGCTTCTGAAGATTTAATTAAACCCCTTTTAAGTTCTACCAAAGTATTTATAACCGGAGATACCCGTTTTGATAGAGTGATTAACACTGCCGCCACCGTTACTAAATTTGAATGGATACAAAAATTAAGCAACTATAAAATTATGATTGCAGGTAGTACTTGGGAAACCGATCATATTGTTCTTGCTAAAGCTGCCAATGAATTAGAAAAATTAAATTGGATTATTGTACCACATCATGTAGATGCAGCAAGTATTGCTGAATGCCAATCACATTTTCCAAAAGCTATTACACTCACTGCATTATTAGCCTCCAAACAACATTTTACTTTACCTACTATTATTATAGTAGACCAGATAGGTATATTAAGAAGCATATATCAATATGCATTTATTTCATATGTAGGGGGAGGCTTTGGCAAGGATGGCGTGCACAATGTTTTAGAACCTGCCGCTTTTGGAAAACCGGTTATTTGGGGTAAAAACGATAGTAAATACAGAGAAGCCCCCGGTTTAAGAAATGAAGGAGGTGGGTTTTCAATACAAAACGCCGAAGCATTGGTAGCGCAAATTCAATTATTGAAATCTTCAGAAGAAGCCTATACAGAAACTTCTAAGAAAGCGGCTAGGTATATTATTGACCATGCAGGAGCCACTGAAAAAACAATTGAATTTTTAAAAGAGCAGCATTTTTTAAAATAAGAATGGCTACTTTTGACTGACACAGAAAAGCAATACAAATAGCATTATGTTTATTGAACAAAATATTACAGGAGAAAGACGCGGTTGGATAGAAGTGGTTTGCGGCAGCATGTTTAGCGGCAAAACAGAAGAGTTAATTAGAAGATTAAAAAGAGCGAAGATTGCTAATTTACAAGTAGCTATCTACAAGCCAGCAACCGATACTCGTTTTGATGTAAATAAAGTAGTGAGCCACGATGCTAATTCAATTGAATCTATACCGGTTAAAAATGCAAGTGAAATTTTAAGCCTGGCTAAAACAGCCGATGTGATTGGTATAGACGAAGCACAATTTTTTGATGCAGCCATTATTGAAGTTTGTGAAACACTGATGATGCAAGGCAAAAGAGTCATTGTAGCAGGACTGGATATGGATTATTTAGGCAAGCCCTTTGGACCTATGCCCTCTTTACTAGCCACCGCCGATTTTATTACCAAACTTCATGCTATTTGTGTAAAGTGCGGACACTTAGCGAATATTTCATACAGAACTAGTGATGAAGAAGGGACCGTGGTATTAGG
>CAITGN010000383.1:0-3984 GCA_903891965.1 uncultured Bacteroidota bacterium | reverse complement strand
ATTTTAAATTACCAGCAATAAAAATAGCTAGCACTGAAAAACAAGGCGCTAGTACTGATGCACAAAAATTATTAGACTTACAAGATAGAATGGAAAAGGCAAGTACCCGATTAGAAAAAAGAAATGTACTACATGAGGCATCTCTTATTCCAGGTTTTGCAAGTTTTATGTTGGTGAGTAAATCATTAAACGATGAAACTATTAATAAAGAAGCTGCTATCATTCTAGCACGTTTAGCCTTAGCTGATAACAGCATTAGAGGGCCAGAAGTAAGGGCTAGCTTGGAAAAGGCAATGGGCCTTATTCGTGGAAATTCCTACCCTACACATGGTTTAGGCGCATCAGCTAACATGTCAGATATAGTGGGCGTGGATAGTCCTTTATTAATATCTAAGCTTAATGAACATCTCATCAAATTACCTTATGACAATGGTTTTGTGCCTTTATTCAATGGCAAAGACTTAACAGGTTGGAAAGGTTTAGTCATGAACCCAATTGCAAGGGCTAAGATGACTGACTCTGCGTTAAAAGCAGCAGAACAAAAAGCCAATGAGAAAATGAAAAATGATTGGATCGCAAAGGATGGTCTTTTAGTATTTACAGGACATGGCGATAACCTAGCTACAGAAAAAAAATATGGCGATTTTGAAATGTATGTAGATTGGAAAATTACCGAGAAAGGCGATGCAGGTATTTATTTAAGAGGAAGTCCACAAGTTCAAATTTGGGATACAAGCAGAAGAGAAGTAGGCGCACAAGTAGGTTCTGGAGGATTATACAACAATATAAAAAATCAGAGCAAACCCTTGGTAGTGGCCGATAACAAAATTGGGCAGTGGAATACTTTTCATATTATTATGAAGGGGCCGCAAGTAACCGTTTATTTAAATGGTGTGCTGGTAACCGATGATGTGACTTTAGAAAATTTTTGGGATCGCAAGTCACCCATTTTTGCAAAGGAGCAAATTGAATTACAAGCACATGGTACCTATGTAGCTTATCGTAATATTTATATAAGAGAAATTCCTTCTAATGAAATAACAAGTTTAACAGAAGAAGAAAAAAATGAAGGTTTCGTTTCTTTATTTGATGGCACTAGCTTAGATAGTTGGACAGGAAATACTTCAGGCTATTTAATAGAAGAAGGCGCTGTAGTAGTGCATCCTGATAAAGCGGGCGGAGGTGGAGGAGGCAATTTGTATACTAAAGAAGAGTTCGCTGACTTTATATATAGGTTCGATTTTCAATTAACGCCAGGTGCCAATAATGGTATTGGCGTGCATGCTCCTTTAGAAGGTGATGCTGCCTATGTGGGTATGGAAATACAGGTTTTAGATACTGAAGCAGAAAAATATAAAAACCCGCCCATAATGCCCTATCAAGCCCATGGCTCTTTATATGGTGTGATTCCTGCTAAAAGAGGTTTTTTAAAGCCTACTGGTGAGTGGAATCAAGAAGAAATTATGGTTAAAGGAACGCAGATTAAAGTAACCTTAAATGGTACTGTTATAACAGAGGGTGATTATGCAGAAGCTTCTAAAAACGGTACTATGGACCATAAAGAACATCCGGGCTTATTGAGAACCACTGGCCATATTGGTTTTTTAGGCCATGGCGATGTACTAAGATTTAAAAATATGCGTATTAAGGTATTAGAGGAAGATAAGAAAGGCAAGAAAAAGAAGAAGAAGTAAAAATAAACGACAAGGCTTAAATTTCAAAAGCCTTATAAGAAACAAAAAAGCCCCCCGATATATCGGAGGGCTTTTTTTATAGCTATTACTAGCTAAAGAAATTATAAAACTGATTAGTTAAATAAGTATCTAACTCCAATTTGTAACTGCCAACGAGAAGCAATACTTGAAGATGGAGTATAAGGTCTTGATTGAGGTATTTGCTTAGTTGCATCTAAGAAAGGAAACCTGTATATAGGTGTTTTACCATCTGTATCAATTCCTGTTAATACTAAAGGAGTTGTTGTTGTTGGTACATAGAATACACCCCAATCTTTATTTAACAAGTTAGTTAAGTTATAAATATCTGCTGTTAAACGAATCGTATGCTTGTTTTTACCAGAAGTAAATCTAATGTCTTGTGTAAAGTTTAAATCTAATTTATGGGTCCAAGGTAATACGTATGCATTTCTTTCAGCAAATTCACCTCTATGTTTAGATAAATAAGGGTTGTTTTCAATGAAAGTATTTAATTGATTCCACAATGTAGTTTGATCTCTTTTGTCTGTAGCTGTTGAACCATTCACTAATTTAATTTGAGAAGGATCTTTAGGTATAAACATTAAGTCATTATAGGTAATACCATCGTTATTGACGTCACCACTTACATAATAAGAAGTAGTATAGTTAGGAGCGCCTTCATATACTAAACCAACAGATGACAATAGGTTTTTAGAAAATTCTTTCTTGTACACCATACTAGCAATAATTCTGTGTGGTAAATAGTTATTAGAAAAACCAGCTACAAATTCATTAGGATTAGCAGATGTTGTTTTAGAACCCCACATAGTTGCTGCGGTAGAACCAGTAACAGCTGCATCATATGCAACTTGTCTTGTATAGGCTGCAGTTGCAATAAAGTTTCTAGTTACTTTTTGAATTTGTAAAGTTCCTGTAGCAGCATAACCCGCATTTGAATTGGTCATGTATATTGCATTACCAATTGTTGGATTGCCTGCTGTTGCTTTAACAGTACTTCCAGCAACCATTTGAGCACCACCATAAGGATAAGAAGAAGTATAAGGGAATCTCCAACGACCATCGCTTAAGCGAACTAAACCAGTTGAAGGAAGCGCAATATTTTGAAATACAGAGGCATGCAATTGCTTTGTATAGGTTCCTTCTGCTGTTACTGTCCAACCATTTCCTAATTTTTTATCTGCCGCTAAAGTAGATTTAAATACTTGAGGAAATTTATAATTAGGATCTGTTACGTTAATAGAATAAGAAGTAGCTAAGCCAGCAGTTGCTTGTGGTCTGTATGCGTTCACATCTGGGTTAAACATACTAGTTGCATTAGATAAAGATCCAAACAATGCCATACCAGAGTTAGAAGCTTGGTTAGATAACCATACAAAAGGAGGAGCACCTTGGAATAAACCAGCACCGCCACGAATTTGTAAAGTTTGGTCACCATTTACATCATAGTTAAATCCAACTCTTGGAGAAATTTGTATTGCTGTACTTGGTTGAGAACCTGTATTCGCATGCGTACTTTGGTAGAAATGAGTTAAAGTATCTACTACTGGATTGTATAAGAATGTATTGTAGAAATTGGTATAATCTGCTCTTACACCATAAGTAATAGTTAATTTATCTGTAGCTCTGTATTTATCTTGAATGAAGAAACCTGCTTCAAAATCTTTTGGACCTACTAATGGGAATGCACCACCGCCTAAAGTATAAGATAAATTATACAAAGGAGATGCTTTAGTTCCATTAGCAGATGCATAGAAATCGGCTAAGCTATTAAAACGGAAAACACCCTCATAGTTTGGAGAGAATCCGTTTAAATATTTTTTATAAGAAGATTGAGTTCCTACAGTAATCTCGTGGTTACCTGCGTAAAGAGATAAGATATCATTAAATTGAAATACATCGGTATTTAATTTATTGCCGTAAGTATATAACTCATAACCAAAAGAAGTAAATGGTTTACTACTTGAGAAAGTACCTGTACCATCTAAGATATCCACCATTGGAAATTCTTTCTCAGACAATGCATTTCTGTAATCTCTTAAAGCAGTATATCCAACTTGTAATTTATTGCTCATTTTGTTAGAGAACTTAGTATTCAACTCAGCAATAAATACATGCGCATTATTGTTGATTTGGTAACCTGCACCATAAAATGGTAAGGCTGTTGCACCAGCAGCTCTTGATCCAACTGATCCACTATTAGAAGGAGGTTGATCACTAGAAGATTGTAAATAGCTATACTTAAAAGTAAAGGTATTATTCTCGTCCATAT
>CAITGN010000382.1:0-3770 GCA_903891965.1 uncultured Bacteroidota bacterium | reverse complement strand
GTGATCGAATTTGATCGCAATGAAAAACGTATTGTGGTAAGTCATGCTAGAATTTGGGAGCAAGCAATCACAGAAGAAAAAGAAGTAGCTAAGAAAGAAGCGAAAGTTGAAACCGAGAAGACTAAAAAAGCGGTTAAAACAATCCAAGCTAAAGTAGAGAAATCAACTTTAGGTGACTTAGGTGCTTTGGCTGAAATTAGAGCTAAAATGGATGACGATAACGCGGCTGGAAAAGACGCTTAATCTAGTCTAAGTAATTGATATAGCCCCGTTTAGCGATGCTATTCGGGGCTTTTTTTATAATATTCTTAACGCTCAACAAGCCAATTTGGACTATTTTAGTCATAAATTGCCGATTATTAGTTAATTTTGCATCCCTGTATGAATAGAATATTTGTAGCTTTTTGTGTTGTTTTGGCCTTGTCGTCTTGTACTTCAAAATTCCAAAAAATTTTAAAGAATAAGGATACCGATTATAAGGTAAAAATGGCTGAGAGCTATTTTTTACAAAAAAAGTATTCTAACGCACAGCAGCTCTTTGAATCAGTTATACCTTTTGTGAAAGGAACACCTCGCTATGAAGAATTATATTTAAAATTTGCGAACTCGTACTACTTTGATAAGGACTATGAGAATGCAGAAAATTTATTTAAAACTTTTGTGGAGTATTTCCCAAATAGTCCAAGAACGGAAGAAGTGGATTATTTAAGAGCTTATACTTATTTTAAGCGTTCACCAAAAGCAGAATTAGATCAAACCACAACGAATAGAACCATTCAATTAATGCAACAATTTATTGATGGGCACCCTACAAGTGTTAGAGTCAAAGATGCCACTGAAGTAATCGATGCCTCAAGAGCTAAGCTAGAATTGAAAGATTTTAAAACAGCTACCTTGTATTCAGACCTTGCACTTTACAGAGCAGCGGCTATTTCTTATGGTTTATTGTCTGATGGTTATCCTGATTCAAAAAACGCAGATAAGTACAAACTACTTACTTTAAAAGCTTATTATCAATTTGCTGAGAACAGTTTTGTAGATAAGCAAAAAGAGAGATTCGATAAAGTGGTAGCAGAGTATAATGATTTTGTAGACCGTTATAGCGACAGTCCATTAATGGCTGAAGCGAAAAAAATAAAGAAACAAACAGATAATTATTTAAATTTAATAAAATGAGTAAACTAAGAAGAAATATGGGTGCCAACACCCCTTCTGTTGTAGAAACAAAAAGTTTGAAAGCCTTAAAAGCGAAGACAGGTAACTTGTATGAGTCTATCTCTATTATCTCTAAAAGAGCCAATCAAATTAGTATTTCTGTAAGAGAAGAATTGCACAGTAAATTAGAAGAGTTTGCTAGTCATACCGATAGCTTAGAAGAAATTCATGAGAACAAGGAGCAAATTGAAATCTCTAAGGCTTATGAGCGTATGCCGAATCCTGCTATTTTAGCCACTGCTGAATTTATCGATGACAAAATATATTACCGTAAAAACGAAGAAAGCGATTTATTCCGCTAGTACTTGCTTTTACAAAATTAAAACGTCCCATACTATTGAGGTATCGGGACGTTTTTGTATTTTAGGGTTAATTAGGTAGACTATGTATAAGAAATTATTATTGACCGTTTTTATATTTACAATTTTTGCCCCGTCATTGAGTGCGCAAGAATTGGCTGCTTCTATTACTATACAATCTAGTAAAGTAGACAACCAAGTCGATTCTAAAATATTCCCTCAATTACAAGCTCAACTAAAAGATTTTATCAATCAGCGTAAATGGTCCAACGACGCATTTTCCAATGAAGAGAAAATTGATTGTAGCTTTTATATTACTATTGAATCGGTGGCTGGCCCAAATGTGTACGATGCCAAATTAAGTATTGTTTCCAATAGACCTGTTCATAATGCTAGTTATAGCAGCGCTGTTTTAAATATGCAGGATGCTAAATTTACTTTTAAATATCAGCTCTCTCAGCCTATTGAATTTAATGAAAATAGAATTCAAGGAGCCGACCCTTTAGAGTCGAATTTAACTGCTACACTTGCTTATTATATTTATATTATTTTAGGTCTAGATTATGATTCCTTTGCGCCAAAGGCCGGCATGCCTTATTTTAATAAAGCACTCAATATAGTTTTCAATGCGCCAGAGGGCAGTGGTATTAATGGCTGGAAAAGCTACGATGGCCAAAGAAATAGATACATTTTAATAGATAACTTAACCAAGAGTGGAAACGACAAAGTACATGATATTATCTATAGTTATTATAGAGAAGGTTTAGATCAAATGGCAGACAAGCCAGAACTGGCTAAGAGTAATATCTTAAATGCTTTAATGAATTTACAAGAGATGAATGAGGGGGCTGTGAGTGGAATGCTTATTCCTATCATCATGCAGGCTAAATTTTCTGAAATAGTAGGTATTTTTAATAAATCGGATAAGACCACCAGAAAACAACTACTGACTACTTTATCTTTATTAGACATAGCCAATATTAATAAGTATAAAGAGAAACTAGAATGAAAAAGTTAATCATACTGTCTTGCATTATACTGGGCTGTTCAACTCCAGCAGCCAAGGATAAACGCGTTGATATGAAAACCATGCAAACAGTGGTTTGGCAGTTAATGCAGGCCGATGAGTATTATACTAGGGTGTCTGTGGTAGACAGCACTTGGAAAGCTGACAAAAAAAACATTGAATTTTACCAGCAAATATTCGATTTAAATAAGGTAGACAGGGTGGAGTTTTACAATACCATCGATTATCTACAAAGACATCCCATTGAATTCAAAGAATTAATGGATTCGGTCAATGAGCTTTCGAAAAGAGAAAAAAAATAATATAATAACATAGGCATTAAACTAGAATTCAGTAAAGAATTTTACTTTTGTGTCCTTAGCATTAAAACAATAAAAATACAATAAACATGAACAATTTAATGGGTAAACCAGCACCGGCATTTACACTTTTTGATACAGAGAAAAAAGCGGTAAACTTAGCAGACTATAAAGGTAAAAATGTAGTCGTATTATTTTTCCCTTTAGCATTTACAGGCGTTTGTACTGCTGAATTATGTAGCATTAGAGATAATATCGGAACTTACAATACTGCTAATGCAGTGGTATTAGGTATTTCTGTAGACTCTTTATTTACTTTAGGTAAATTCAAAGAAGAGCAAAAATTAAATTTCTCTTTATTGAGCGATTTTAATAAAACAGCAATTGCTGATTATGGTGTGAAGTACGATGTATTCCCTGCTTTTGAAATGCAAGGTGTAAGTAAGCGTGCAGCATTTGTAGTAGACAAAGACGGTATTATTCAATATGAAGAAATTTGTGCTACACCTGGCGACTTACCTAATTTTGAAGCCATTCAAACTACTTTGAATAAATTGAACTGAAACGTCGCTGCATGTTAATTTTTATAGAATATAAAATTAACATTCCGCTCTCTTATAATTTTAAAAAAGGGTCCCAATACATTGGGACCCTTTTTGCTTCGTGTAAATTCGAGTAATTTTTTATAGAATATAAAATTAATTATAATAGTATTCATTTCTATCGATCACAAACTTCTACAATCAAAAACTTTAAGTAGTGTGTATTTTCCATACCCCATATAATAGGGTGGTCACTTGACTGTGACTGATAAGTCACTTGACGAATTCTTTTCTTGGCATCCCAGGCAGCCATTTGTATGGTCTCTAAAAATAATTCAGGGCTCACCAGGTTGGTGCAACTTGATGTTACCAAAAAGCCACCATTACG
>CAITGN010000381.1:0-4489 GCA_903891965.1 uncultured Bacteroidota bacterium | reverse complement strand
CATTAAAGATATTTCGAGCAGAAAGGCTTTGATAGATGCAGGATTTAATATTGTATTATTATTTTCCCCTGAACATGGTATTAATACGAAGGGCGAAGATGGATTAAAAATGAAAGATGCCGTAGATCCCATAACTAAATTAAAAGTCATTAGTTTATACAATGAAAAATTAGCGCCTAACAAGGATGATTTAAAAGGTATTGATGTATTATTATTTGATATACCCGATGCTGGCACACGTTTTTATACCTATTTATGGACAATGAGTTATTATATAGAAACGGCAGCTAAATTTAAATTACCTATTTATATATTAGACAGGCCCAACCCATTGGGAGGTATGTTTAATTTGGTAGAAGGCCCTATGCTAGATAGCTCACTAAGTAGTTTTATTGGAAGATTCTCAATACCTATAAAACACCAGTCAAGTTTTGGTGAATTGGCAAGGTATTTTAATGAAAGCCAAAATTGGAATGCTCAGCTTGAAGTAATTACTTGCAAAAACTTAAAAAGAGAAAATATATTCTTTGATTGGAATTATAAATGGATTAACCCTTCTCCTGCGCTTCAAAATTTTGAAGCTTGTTTACTGTACCCAGGACTTTGTTTATTTGAAGCCACCAATGTTTCTGTAGGCAGAGGCAGCGACTATTCATTTGAATGGATAGGTGCTTCTTGGTTTAATATGCCTGCCATTGTAATGGTTTGGCAAAATATATTGAAAGACGATATAAAAATTGAAACCCTTCGATTAACCATGTTAATTGACAATGAAATAGAAGATATTAAAGGCATTAGAATTAAAGTCATAGCACCTAATGCATTTAATCCGGTTTTAACTGGGCTTATATTATTAAAACTCATTAAGGATATTCACCCACAAGATTTTAAGTGGCAGCCTTATCCCACTCATGTAAACCCATCTGGCGCCAATCATTTATCTTTACTTTTAGGAATTCCTGATGCAGAAAAACTATTTGACCTTCCTTTAAAAGATTGGTTAAATAAAGTAGTCTCTGAATTAAAAGTAACCCAATGGGAAAAAACCATGCAGCCCTATTTACTCTATGAATAAAGTAGCAATTATGAAAAAAACATTTTTACCTAAAACAATTCAATGGACATTATTACTAGGAATATGTTTTTGGGTTTTAATGACTTTGATGAGATTTATTTTTTTATATTTTTTCAGAGCTACAACTTTTTCTGAAAAAAGTTTAACATCTTCATTTATTTTAGGTGCAAGATATGATCTAAGATATATCTCTATTGTGATGGCGGTTATTTTATTATTTTCCATTGTAAAGACATTTGAACCTTTTGATAATAGATTAGGAAAAAAAATAGCTATTTCCATTTGGATGCTATTCGTAACTGCTTTATTATTTTTTTATACAGCCGACTTCATTCATTACGCCTATGTTCATCAAAGACTTAATGCAAGTATCTTAAGTTATATTGACAACCCACTTATTTCTTTGCAAATGATGTGGCAATCCTATCATGTTTTAGTTATTTTTATTGCTTATGTAGTCATTGAATTTATTCTATTTAAATTTATTTCTTTTACTTATAATTTGAATAGTAAGCTCCAAATTTCTGGGCTTACATTAAAAAGCACCTTTTTACATATTTTAACTTTTATAATTCTAGTATATAGTGCCATTGGAAACATAATTTATGAAGCAGGGCAATATCCATTAAGATGGAGTGATGCCTATAGTTTAGGAAGTGACTATAAAGCCAATCTAGCATTGAATCCTATGCAATCTTTTTTCAGCAGCCTTAAATTTAGGTCTTCTTCAATAGATACAAATTTTATAAAAAATAATTATAGTGTAATTGCCAATTACTTATCTATTGAATCAGATAAGCAGGATGCAAACACCTTTCAATTCACAAGAGCTTATACTGCTTTAGAAAATGATACCCTTGCTCCAAAAATTAAAAACGTTGTATTAGTTATTTGCGAATCCTTTTCTGCTTATAAAAGCTCTATGATGGGTAACCCTTTAAAAACTACCCCTTATTTTAATGCAATGAAAAAGCAGGGGGTGTATTTCAATAGAGCCTTTTCTCCTGCTTATGGCACTGCTAGAGGCGTATGGGCAGTATTAACAGGCACACCCGATATATTAGAAGGTAAAACTTCTAGCAGAAATCCATTAGCCGTAGACCAACATACCATTATGGCCGATTTTAAAAATTATGAAAAATATTATTTCTTAGGGGGCAGTGCTAGTTGGGCCAATATTAGAGGAGTACTTACTAATAATATTTCCGACTTAAAAATAGTTGAACAAGGTAGTTATCAATCTAGTGAGATTAATGTTTGGGGTATTAGTGACAAAGATTTATTCTTAGAGGCTAACAAAACTTTAAGCAAAAATACAAAGCCATTTTTTGCCATTATTCAAACTGCAGACAATCACCGTCCTTATACTATTCCCGCTGATGATTTAAAAGTATTTGTTAAAAAAACAGTACCGAAAGACTCCTTATTAAAATTTGGTTTTGAAAACAATGATGAGTACAATGCATTTAGATATACCGACTTTTGTATTGAGCAATTTATAGAAGCCGCTAAGAAAGAAAAATATTTTAATGAAACCTTATTTGTATTTGTGGGTGACCATGGTATTAAAGGAGATGCTGGAAGTATGCTTCCTACCTCTTTTACAGAACAAGGCTTAACCAATATGCATGTTCCTTTATTGTTTTATGCACCTTCTATTTTGCAGCCTAAGGAATATTCAATCCCTGTGTCTCAGGTAGATGTTATGCCAAGCATAGCCTCTATATGTAATGTTCCCTATACCAATACCACTATGGGTAAAAATGTTTTTAATACAGTTCAGCAAAATAATAACGCAATATTTTTATACGACGATTTTAATCAACAAATTGGAGTATTGAATAATGAATACTACTATGGGTATCAGCTTAAAAACCCTTCTAAACCTATATTTGAAAGTGTTGTCAATAATAATATAGTGAAAAACGATAGTGTACAAAAGCAAATGGACATTTTAACCAAGACCATGTATGAAACATCGAAATACATGTTAATACATAATCAAAAGCTAAATTTTAAAAAGTAGTTTCAATATTTAATAGACTTAAGAAAGTCTAATTTCTAGAGGTGAATTATTATACGCTTTCTGGTACTTCCTTTTTCTCCACTCGTTTAGTGCCTGCATATAATTCATATTCTAATAACCTGCAATCAATAGTGGCATTGTAAAATTCTATGCGTCTGCTAGGTTTCAGTCTTACTTTCTTAGCTAGTTCTAAATTTCCTGTAAATATATAACCAGTATACCCTTTACAACTATTTTTCAAAAAGTCTCCCATTCTAGCATAAGTAGCTTCTAATTCCAACTCCTCTCCTAATCTTTCTCCATATTCTGGATTTAACATAACGACTGCACCATCAAAATTTGAAGGAACATTAGTTTCTTCGAAATCACAGTCTTGAAAATATATTAAATGATCTACGCCTGCCATAGTAGCATTGGTCTTTGCCGTTTCAGTGGCGCGCTTACTAATATCAGAGGCTATAATTTGTAGTCCAGGTATTTTAATGATTTGTTCTTTCAATTTAGCATTCTCTACCTCGTACATTTCTTTTTTATAACCTAGAATATGCATAAAGGCATACTGGGTTCTTAGTAAACCTGGAACTCTATTAGTAGCAATAAGTGCTGCTTCAATAGCTAATGTACCTGAACCACACATTGGATTTACAAAGGCTCCTTTTTTATCCCACTTGGTAGAAAGTATAGTGGCGGCAGCTAAAGCTTCTAACATAGGAGCCGTACCTGGTAATTTTCTATAACCATGTTTCGCTAAAGTTTCACCTGAAGTATCTAAGAAAACTTCTGCTTCATCATTTTTCCAAAATAAATACACCACTGCCCCTGCTAAATCGGAACCAGTGGATGGACGTTGTTGAGTCACTTCACGCATTCTATCTACAATCGCATCTTTCACTCTTAAATTAGCAAATAAATTCGTGGATATAGTTGGATGAAATACATTACTAGTCACTGAAAAATAACCTTTTGGATCAATGACCTTTTCCCAGGCAATCTTTACTAAATTATTATAAAGCTCATTAGGGTCATTACAAATGAATGACTTTAAAGAATACATTACCTGACTGGCGCATCTTAAGTTTAAATTCAACTTAATACAATCCTGCACAGTACCCGTTAGCTCCACGCCCGTTTGAAAAACCCTGTCTGGTGTAAAACCCAAGGCTACTACTTCTTTACTTAAAGCAGGCGCTAACCATTTATGACAGGTAATGATAATTTTACTGGGAGTGGTGAAAACTTGCATGCAGCGAAGGTATTTTAAAAAAAACAAAAGGGCTTCAATTGCTTGAAACCCTTTCTCTTATTCTGTGGGGGCACACGGGTTCGAACCGCGGACCCTCTGCTTGTAAGGCAGATGCTCTAAACCAACTGAGCTATGCCCCCTTTTG
>CAITGN010000380.1:0-1615 GCA_903891965.1 uncultured Bacteroidota bacterium | reverse complement strand
CCTAAATAACTCTACATGCGTATTCTCTTTTTATCTGTTTGTATTTTATTGCAACAATTCGCTACTGCTCAGTCAAGTGCTGAACCCCTTATTCGTACTGATAAAATTACCATCGCAAGAGATACTTACGGCGTGCCGCATATTTTTGCACCCACCGACCCCGAAGTGGCCTATGGCTTGGCCTGGGCACATTCCGAAGACGATTTTACTACCATTCAAACCCTTATTTTAACAGGTAAAGGAAAGCTAGCTACCTATTTAGGTACTAAAGGAGCACCCGTTGATTATGTATTTGGTTTATTAAATACAAAGGCCACTGTTCTTGCTCAAATAAATAGTTTAGACCCTAAATTAATTTTACTAGTAAAAGGTTATTTAGCAGGCTTAGAAGCATTTGCTAAAGCGCATCCTGATAAAGTTTTAAATAAAAATGTATTCCCCATTAGTATTGAAGACTATTTAGCGACTACTGTTTTTTCAGTAGCTGTTTTTTGTGGAGTGGATAGAACCTTACCAAAAATATTGAATGGCTCTATTGCACATTTAGCAGGTATGACTGGAGAAGGCTCTAATACGATTGCAGTGCATTCAAGTAAATCTACAACGGGTGAAAATATGTTGGTGATTAACGCGCATCAACCCATTGAAGGCGCTACTGCTTTTTATGAAGCACATTTACAAAGTGAAGAAGGCTGGAATATTTTAGGAGGTTTGTTTCCAGGCGGTCCCTTAATTTTTCATGGCACTACCCCTAATTTAGCATGGGCACATACCGTTAACTTTCAAGATAAAATAGATATCTACCAATTAGAAACTGATAAAGCACATAAAGGACAATATAAAGTAGATGGTGAGTGGCTTGCACTTGAAAAAAGAAAAATTAAAATAAATATTAAAGGTATTCCTTTCCCTATTTCTAAAATGGCTTATAGTTCTATATACGGACCAACCGCTAAAACTCCTGAAGGAAAATATTTTTCAATGCGTTTACCTGCCTTAATGGATGCAGGTGCTTTGCAACAATGGTATGCGATGAACAAGGCTACTAATTTTACTGAATTTAAAACAGCGGTGGCGCAGAACCATTTAGCTATGTTTAATATTATGTATGCCGACAAACGCGATACCATATTTTATATCTCTAGTGGTAAAATGCCTTATCGTAATGCCGATACTAGCTACCATTGGAATTCAACAGTACCGGGCAATACAAGGGCTACGCTTTGGACAAAATTTAAACCTTTAAACGAGTTTCCTCAATATACCAATCCTAAAAGTGGGTATTTAATAAACATGAATCACTCTCCCTTTTTAGCCACTGCAGAAAATGAAAATTTAGATCCTAAGAATTTTGATCCTAAAGATGGTTATGAATTATACCACGATAATAGAAGTCGTCGTGCCAAGGATTTGATTGACCCATTAGATAAAATTTCTTACGCCGATTTAAAACGTATCAAATTTGATCGTCAATTACCTTCTACTATTTTATTTCCTTATGGCTTTACGGCAGATACTATGTTTTTAGTAGATGAGAATAAATATCCTGCCCTTGCACCCATTATAAAAGCGTTGAAGACTTGGGACCATAATACCAATCCTGAAAGTAATGGGG
>CAITGN010000379.1:0-2808 GCA_903891965.1 uncultured Bacteroidota bacterium | reverse complement strand
TATTTATATTCCCGAGCAATTTAATGAAGAGCAAAAGATGGTGCTTGATATGTGTAATCAGTTTGTGGAAACAGAAGTATTACCCGTAATGGATAGAGTAGATAAATTAGAGCCAGGCTTAATGCCCAACCTACTTGAAAAAGCAGGCCAGCAGGGCTTATTAGGTATTACTGTACCTGAAGCCTATGGCGGTTCTGGTAAAGATTTTGTGACCTCAGTTATAGTGGCAGAATATTTAGGTGGTGGTTATTCTTTCTCTGTAGCCAATGCAGCACATGCAGGTATTGGAACCTTACCTATTTTATATTTTGGTACGGAAGCGCAGAAACAAAAGTATGTAACCAAGTTAGCCACCGGAGAGTATAAAGGTTCTTATGGTTTAACTGAACCCAATAGTGGATCCGACGCCTTAAGTGCAAAGACCACAGCTACATTAACTGCCGACGGAAAACATTATCTTATCAATGGTCAAAAATGTTGGATTACCAATGGTGGTTTTGCCGATGTATATACTGTGTTTGCTAAAATAGATGGCGAACAGTTTACAGCATTTATTATTGAAAGAGGTACAGAAGGTTTTACGCAAGGACCAGAAGAACATAAGATGGGTATTAAGGGATCTTCTACTGT
Source organism: uncultured Bacteroidota bacterium (assembly GCA_903891965.1). Taxonomy (GTDB): domain Bacteria; phylum Bacteroidota; class Bacteroidia; order Chitinophagales; family Chitinophagaceae; genus Sediminibacterium. Next base: position 2,178 of record CAITGN010000379.1, on the reverse strand, counting down.
GCAATTATATTTTCAAGATTGTAAAGTGCCCGTTGAAAATATCTTAGGCGAAATTGGTAAAGGACATATCATTGCTTTTAATATTTTAAATATTGGAAGATTAAAATTAGGAGCTGCTACTATTGGTGGTGCTAGAAGAGCATTGACTGAAACGGTTCAGTATGCAAAAGCAAGAGAGCAGTTTAAATTACCCATTGTAAAGTTTGGAGCCATTCGTCATAAGTTAGCTGAAATGGCTATTCGTTTATGGGTAGGCGAAAGTGCATTATACAGAGTCTCTAATAATATAGATGAGCAAGAGCAATTATTACTAGCTGCTGGTAAAACATTATCAGAGTCACTTTTAGGCGCTGCAGAAGAATACGCTATTGAGTGTGCTATTTTAAAAGTGTTTGGTTCTGAGGTATTAGATTATGTAGTAGATGAGGGCGTACAAGTTCATGGAGGAAATGGTTATAGCGATGAATATGCTATTTCAAAAGCTTACAGAGATAGTCGTATTAATAGAATTTACGAAGGAACCAATGAAATCAATAGACTCTTAACCGTAGACATGGTTTTAAAACGTGCCATGAAAGGTAAATTAGATTTAATGGGCCCTGCCATGGAAGTGCAAAAAGAATTAATGAGTGTACCCGATTTTGGCGGAGCAGAAGATGGACCATTTGCAAAAGAAAAACAAGCCATTGCTAATTTTAAGAAATGTATTTTAATGGTGGCGGGTGCTGCAGTGCAAAAATTAATGATGACACTGAATAAAGAGCAAGAGATACTTATGAATATTGCCGATATGTCTATTATTACTTTTCATGCAGAGTCGGCTTTATTAAGAGTAGAAAAATTACTAGCTATGCATGGTGACGCTGCTGTTGCAGTGCAAGCCGATATTGCACGCACTTATATTTATGATGCAGCCGATGCTATTAATAAAGCAGGTAAAGACGCTTTAAATAGTTTTGCAGAAGGTGATGAACTACGTATGATGAATATTGGTCTTAAGCGATTCACTAAAGTAGATTCATTTAATAGCAAAGAAGCCCGCAGAAGAATATGCGCGCAATTAGTAGCAGATGATGGATATAAATTATAGAAGATTGTAGAAGATTGTAGAAGATTGTAGAAGATTGTAGAATTAAAATAATAATTGGTAAGCATTCGAAAAAAGAGTCCCGTAGTTATCTACGGGACTCTTTTAATTATAGTAATAAATTATTTATAAAATAACATTTAAATAATCATTCAAATGCTTATAAAGCCTTTAATCTTATGCCTTCACATTTTTATATCCTAACTTCTCAGGGGTAATTGGTAAGTCTCTAACTCTCTTGCCTGTTGCATTATACACTGCATTAGCTACTGCTGCTGCAAATCCAATTAAGGCTATCTCTCCTATTCCTTTAGCACCAATCTCATTCATATTCACATCTGGCTTGTTCACAAACCATACATCGGTGGGAGGAATTTGAGAATGTAAAGGCACATGATAAGCACCAAAACTTGCATTGGTTATTTGACCACTTGCATGATCGAATTCAACTTTCTCAGTAAGCGCCATACCAATACCTCCTACTACACCACCTATCATTTGGCTTCTAGCAGTTTTAGGACTAATAATTTTACCAGCATCTCCGGTAGTTACTACATTTAATATTTTAATACTGCCGTCCTTTGGGTTCACTGCTAGTTTTACATAATGAGATGAAAAAGAATTGCTCGTAAATTTTAATTGTGCTGCGGTTTTACCATTAGAGGCAATTGTTAAATCTATTTTTTCTTGATTGGCTAATTTTAATAAAGCAGTAATATCAATTTTAGTAGTCGCATTCGTTTTAGAAATAACCATTTCATTTTTTACTTCCATGGCATCAGCTGTACTACCAGTAAATGCAGGTGCAAATTGAATGGCCATTTCTTTTAATTTCTGCTGCAAGGTTTTACAAGCTAAATCAACGGCAGAGCCCACTGTAGAAGTAGTACCTGAGCCACCTTGAGAAGGGCCCGGAGGTAAATCAGAGTCACCTAATTTGAATTTAATTTTTTGAATAGGCATTTGCATAGCATCGGATGCTATGATAGACATACTTGTCATCGTACCCGGACCCATATCACTTACGGCGCATTCTAATAATAATTTACCATCATTACTTAACACAATTCTTACCGAGGCAGCTCCTTTAC
>CAITGN010000378.1:0-5027 GCA_903891965.1 uncultured Bacteroidota bacterium | reverse complement strand
CCAATAAAGCCAAATGGGATGGCCATCCATTTAAAAAAGTAGGCAGAAATGGCTGTTTCTACTGCTACTAAGACTAAGGGTAGTATTAAATTCTTTTTATTACTAAAGTTCTTCAAAGCCAGCATGGGCCTATCCATGACCATCAAATAAGAAACGATTATAATATAGCAATACCAAAAAGCAGGGCTTAATAATAATTTGGAGAAAATGGTAGTGGTAGACTGCCAGTACACTAAGGGAAAGGCCGCTGTTAATAGGCCAATCATGGGAATGGGCACTCCTTTAAAATAAGTAGTTTGGTCTGGGTCGATATTAAATTTAGCTAAACGGTAGGCTCCTGCTAAGGCAATAATAAAGGCAGGTACCATCATAAAACTAGTATGCGATAAGGCATTAATATCGCTAGCTAGGGATAGTCTTAAAAATTGAAAAACAATAAAAGAGGGTGCTACACCAAAACTAACTACATCTGCAAGTGAATCGAGTTGTTTGCCTAATTCAGAATTTACTTTTAATAAACGCGCTGCAAATCCATCAAAAAAATCAACCAGGGCTGCAAGTCCAATAAACATACTCGCATAATAAATTTGTTCTGGAATTTCTATGACCATATCACCTGTTTCATCTAAGCTGGCCATGGTGCCCGATTGAAAAGTAACCAAAATGGCATAGCAACCAAAAAACAAATTAAGCAGTGTAATTAAATTAGGGATCTGTTTTTTCATTTTTATTTTTTACTGCTTTTAACTCTTCGCATCAAGGCTTCAATCTCATCTGCTTTAATAGGCATATTTTTCATTAAATCCTGATGCCCTGTTTTAGTAATCCAAATATTATTTTCAATACGCACACCCATTTTTTCTTCTTTGATATAAATACCTGGTTCAACTGTAAATACCATACCTGCAGTAATAGGCGCTGTTCTAGTGCCTAAATCGTGCACATCTAATCCTAAATGATGTGATATGCCATGGTATAAATATTTTCTATATGCTCTATTATCTGCATCTTCATTTTTTACATCTGACTTGCTTATTAAACCAATTTTTAAAAATTGCTTAGTAGCTTCCTCTCCAACTTTATCTGTGTAATTCAAAATACTAATGCCTGGCTTTAAAATAGACTTGGCATAATCATGCAAATGCAAACAAGCATTGTATACTTCTTTCTGTCTTTTAGTAAACTTACCATTCACAGGCACCGTTCTAGTTAAATCCGCACAGTAACCACCATACTCTGCGCCAAAATCCATTAAAACCAATTCCCCATCCTTACAAACATTATTATTACTTATATAATGCAAGGTTCTTGCATTGTCTCCACTTGCAATAATACTATGGTAAGCAACACCAGTGGCACGTTGAGATAAAAATGAATGATAAATTTCTGCCTCAATTTCATATTCCTTCACCCCTGGTTGAATGAATTGTAATAGTCTTCTAAAAGCTACTTCTGTAATATCAATGGCTTTTTGAATGACTTGCACTTCTTCTTTAGTTTTCACTGCACGCAATTCTTTCATAATGGAAGCAGCTCTACAAAATGTATGCAGAGGATACCTTGCTTTCATCTCATCAATAAATCGGTATTCGTTTGTTCTTAATAAATTATTCTTTCTATCGTTTTCATTAGAGTCTAAATAAATGGCGTCCGCTAAATGTACCCATTGTTGTAAGGAAGCGTCAATCACATCTATCCAAACAATTGTTTTAATACCTGAAATAGTAGTGGCTTCATTGGCCCTTAATCTTTTACCATCCCAAATTTCTTTTAGTTCCTGTGGTCTAACTAGCACTAGTACTTCTCTAAATTTTGGATCGGGATTGTCTGGAAATAAAACCACCATGGAACCCTCTTGCTCAATACCCGATAACCAATATAATTCTGTGTTTTGTTTATAGTCATGTAAGGCATCTCCATTTAAAGGATATTCATCATTGCTCACAAAAATGGCAATACTATTTTTTTGCATTTTGGATACAAAACGCTTTCTATTTTGAATAAATATTTGAGGATCTAAGGGAGTATATTTCATAATAAAAATCTTTATTAATTAGTAAGGGCAAGTTAATTAAAAAATGAATCCTTTAGGCGATCTTACCCCAACCAATTTTACTTTTTTGACTTATTAAAAAGCTCCTAATGACTGCATTTTCAGGCGATTGAAGCGTTGGGTCCTTTTCACAGAGCTCAAAAGCAGCCTGCCTTGCTTCTTCTAAGGCTATTTTATCATTAATGATATTGGCTAACTTAAAGTTTAAAGCACCACTTTGTCTTGTACCATCAATATCACCAGGGCCTCTTATTTCTAAATCTTTTTCTGCAATTAAAAAACCATCGTTGGTCGTACACATTATTTTTAATCTTTCCTTCGCTTCTCTTCCTGCTTTCACACTACTTAATAAAATACAATAACTCTGCTCTTTACCCCTACCTACTCTTCCTCTTAACTGATGTAATTGTGATAAACCAAATTTTTCTGCACTCTCTATCACCATCACCGAAGCATTGGGCACATTCACCCCTACTTCAATCACCGTAGTACCTACTAATATTTGTGTATCGCCCGTTTTAAATCGGTGCATATTGGTTTCTTTTTCTACACTGCTTTGTCTTCCGTGCACCATACTAATTTTATAAGTAGGTTCTGGGAAAAAACTTTTTACTTGTTCATAGCCCTGCATTAAATCTTCAAAACTTAATTTTTCACTTTCTTCAATTAAAGGATATACGTAATATGCCTGTCTTCCTTTTATAATTTCAGTTTTTACAAAATCCATTACACTGGCCCTGGAAGTTTCATAACGGTGTACTGTTTTAATAACCTGTCTGCCCGGAGGCAACTCATCCATCACACTATAATCTAAATCGCCAAAAGCGGTCATGGCTAAAGTTCTTGGAATAGGTGTTGCTGTCATGACTAATACATGCGGAGGTATGCTTGATTTTTTCCAAAGCCTTGCTCTTTGGGCCACACCAAATCGGTGTTGCTCATCTATCACTGCTAATCCTAAATTTTTAAACTGCACCACATCCTCTATTATAGCATGGGTACCTACTACAAAATGTATATCATCTTCCAATAAACCTTTTAATATTCTTCTACGCTCTCCAATTTTAGTACTACCCGTTAATAAAGCAATTTCAATAGGCATTTCTTTCAATAGCTCCGTCAAACTTTCATAGTGTTGAGAAGCTAAAATTTCAGTGGGTGCCATCAAACAACTTTGAAAACCATTGTCAGCAGCAATTAACATAGCAAGTAAGGCAATCATGGTTTTACCACTACCTACATCACCTTGCAAGAGTCTGTTCATTTGATAGCCTTTGCCTACATCCTGTCTAATTTCTTTAATTACTCTTTTTTGAGCACCCGTTAATTCAAAAGGCAAGTGTTTGCTATAAAAAGTATTAAAATAATTTCCTACTTTTTCAAATAAATGCCCCTTGCTATTTTTATGTCTATCAATTTTTATTAAATTTAGTCTTACTTGGGCTATAAATAGTTCTTCAAAAATTAAACGGTCTACTGCTTTTTTATAATTGGCCTGCGATGTTGGAAAATGTATTTGTCTATAAGCTTCCCATCTTCCCATTCTATTTTCCAATAAATGCAGGGGTAAATTTTCAGGGACATCTCTATCACTTATTTGCTGAAATAAGGTTTGTGTTAATTTTCCAATTTGTTTGGCATTAAGGCCACGAGCCTTTAATTTCTCCGTACTAGAATACACGGGCTCTAATAAAGATTTTTGCGCCATCGTACTTGCCACATAAGGTTCAATTTCTGGATGTACCATTTGGGCCTTCCCATTAAAAAAACTTACCCTTCCAAAAACTAAATAAGCCTGGCCCTCTACTATATTTTTTTGCACCCAAGTAATTCCTTGAAACCAGGCTAGTTCAATGGTACCCGTCTCGTCTTTTAATTGGGTCACCATACGTTTCGACCTTTTTACCCCAATAATATCGATGCCTTGTAAAACCCCTTTTATTTGAATAAAATCCATATCTGGGGTAATGGAAGCAATGGTACCTACCTTGGTTTTGTCAATATGGCGATGCGGAAAATGATGCAGTAGGTCGTTAAAAGTGAATAAACTCAACTCTTTTTTAAGCATATCAGCCCTTAAAGGGCCCACCCCTTTTAGGTATTCGATGGGGCTAGATAAAAGAGAAGCTGTGCTCAAACTGACTATTTTTAAATTCTGTACAAATATCCCAAAAAGATGGCAAAAAATGGGTTCCTGATTCATTATCTTCGCAGTTCTATGAAAAAGGAAATTGTATTAAGCGGAATTAGGCCTACAGGCTTCTTGCACCTAGGCAATTATTTTGGCGCCATGCGTAATTATGTGCGTATGCAAGACGAATACAACTGTTATTTTTTCGTAGCCAACTGGCATAGCCTAACTACTCATCCCGATACTAAAACTTTGAAAGAAAGTGTACTTAGAGTGGTGGCTGAAAATATTGCTTGTGGATTAGATCCGGAGAAAGTGTCTTTATATGTTCAAAGTGATGTTCCTGAAATTGCAGAATTGTATTTGTACTTAAATATGTTGGCTTATAAAGGAGAATTAGAAAAGACCACTTCTTTTAAAGACAAAGTGCGCATGCAACCTGAAAATGTAAATGCAGGTTTACTTACTTATCCAGTTTTACAAGCAGCAGATATATTAATACACCGTGCAGTGAAAGTGCCTGTGGGCAAGGACCAAGAACAAAACTTAGAAATGGCCCGTAATTTTGCGGAGCGTTTTAATTACAGATACGGAGAAACCTTTCCTTTGCCTTATGCCTTTAATTATAATAGCGAACTAGTAAAAATATTAGGCCTTGATGGTAATGGAAAAATGAGTAAAAGCGAAAATCAGAATACCACTTTATTTTTAGCAGATGAAGATGAGGCTATTCGTAACAAAATTAAAAAAGCGAAAACCGATCAAGGCCCTCTTACACCGAATTCAGTAAAACCCGATTATATTGAAAACTTATTTACTTTAATGAAATTGGTAAGTGAGCAT
>CAITGN010000377.1:0-2510 GCA_903891965.1 uncultured Bacteroidota bacterium | reverse complement strand
CCCCCAATACCAACCAATACCAATAAATATTACAATGGCTAATAATACATTCACTATAACACCACCTAACATCACAATTAGTCTTTGGTAAGCAGGCTTGGATCTTAACTCCCAAGACTCAGGTTCTTTTTTCAATTGCTCCTTGTCCATACTCTCATCTATCATGCCCGCAATTTTCACATAGCCCCCAAATGGAATCCAACCAATGCCGTATTCAGTTTCTCCAATTTTCTTTTTCCAAAGACTAAAGCCTGGATTAAAGAATAAATAAAATTTCTCTACACGGGTGCCGAATAAACGCGCAGGAATAAAATGTCCTAATTCATGTAAGACTACTAGTATTGAAAAAGATAAAATAAACTGTGCTGCTTTTACACCCACTGCTGCAAAATCCATTGCTAAAATATACATATATTATAATTGTATTAAAGAGGCTGCGAAGTTACGCGCCTCGCCATCGGTTTCAAAATAATCTTCCAAACTAGGTGTTGCGATATAGTTAATTTTTTCTAAAGTTTTTTCAATAAGCTCTGTCATCTCTAAAAATCCAATTCTATTTCTTAAAAAAGCATAGACCGCAATTTCATTCGCTGCATTTAAAACACAGGGTGTATTGCCTCCTTTTTCCATGGCTTCCTTGGCCAAATGTAAATTTCTGAATGTTCTTGTATCAGGCTCATCAAAACTTAATAGATTCGGTTTATCAAAAGTATACCTTGGAAAATTGTTTTTTAATCTTTGCGGAAATGCCATGGCATATTGAATAGGCAATTTCATATCGGGCAGTCCCATTTGTGCTTTAATACTTCCATCTTCAAACTGCACCATACTATGAATAATACTTTGAGCGTGCACTACTACCTTAATTTGATGAGGTGCTAAATTAAATAACCATCTTGCTTCAATCATCTCCAGCCCTTTGTTCATAAGGGTTGCAGAGTCTATGGATATTTTAGCCCCCATGGACCAATTAGGATGTTGCAAGGCATGATCGCGTTTTACATTCACTAAGAAATTAGGTTTCTTTCCTAAGAAAGGACCCCCACTAGCTGTTAAAATTATTTTTTCAATAGGATTATTTTGTTCACCTACTAAGCATTGAAAAATAGCGGAGTGCTCGCTGTCCACTGGAATAATAGCTGCTTTATTTTCTTTAGCCTTGCGCATAACAATATCGCCAGCTACTACTAAAGTTTCTTTATTCGCAAGACCAACGGCCTTCCCATTTTCAACAGCTGTTAGAGTTGGTTTTAAACCTGCAAAGCCAACAATGCCTGCCATCATAAAATCATAACAATCCATGGCAGCTACTTGCTCTAATGCTTCCTCTCCTGCAAAAACTTTGATGGGTTTGCCTTCTAATGCTTTTTTAACAGTGGCATATTTTGTAACATCTACTATTACCACCATATTGGGTTGGAATAGTAATGCTTGCTCAATTAATAAAGACTCGTTGGAATGGGCTGTTAATATTTCAGCTACAAATAATTCAGGATGTGCAGCAATTACCTCAAGGGTTTGTTTCCCTATTGACCCTGTTGATCCGAAAATGGCAATTCTTTTTTGACTCATCCAATTGTTTTCTTAGAAATTAAAATTAAGCTATTATTTTTTTATGGCGCAATATATTGCATTAACTCGTTAGCAATAATTCGGTCATTGCTTAAACGGGGCACTTTGTTTTGACCCCCCAATTTTCCCTGCGCTCTCATATAATCAATAAAGGCATTTTTTTGCATTGGTTTAATTTGCAAAGGCGCTAAAATAGACCCTGCCATTAAATCCTCGTAATAAACATTCTTAGTACAAAGCGCTTCGTTCAACCTCTTACTAAACAAAGCCATATCTGCAGGCTTCTTTTCAAATTCAATAAACCATTCGTGGTAACTTTTCCCTTCCCCTTGTTGAATAAAAGGAGCCACTGTAAATTCTACCACCGACACATCCATATTTTTAGCTACTTCCAATAATGCTTGCTCTACTTCTTCTCCAATTACGTGTTCTCCAAAGGCCGATATAAAATGTTTGACTCTTCCTGTAACAATCACTCTATAGGGGTCAATACTTACAAACTTAATCGTATCTCCTAAATGATAACCCCATAAACCTGCATTACTATTAATGATTAAGGCATATTGTTCTCCAAGCTTCACTTCTGCGAGTGAAATTCTTTGAGGCATTTCATCATGCACATTAGCAAGTGGAATGAACTCATAAAAAATACCGCTATTGGTATTTAATAATAATCCTGGTTCTGTTCTTGTATCTTGATAAGCAAAGAAACCTTCACTGGCGGGAAATAATTCAATGGTATCTATTTGTTTTCCGATGGTATCAAATAGTTTTGTTTTATAAGGCTCAAAATTCACACCCCCTTGCACTAATACTTGAAGGTTGGGAAAAATTTCAATAACAGGTTTTCCCGTTAATTCAACAATTCTATCAAAATACATTTGCACCCAAGGTGGAATGCCTCCAATTAATGTTAAATCCTTGCCCACTGTTTCTGT
>CAITGN010000376.1:0-2214 GCA_903891965.1 uncultured Bacteroidota bacterium | reverse complement strand
TCTAAATTTTCAAAGTCAGGCGCCCAACTGTTATCGGCAGTCAACTCATAGTATAACGGGGTCCCACCCGCTAATTTAACTGCACTTGTATATGTAGGATAACCAGGATTTGGAATTAAGACCTGATCTCCTTCATTTAAATAGGTCATACATATATGCATGATCCCTTCCTTACTTCCTAATAAGGGAAGTATTTCGGTAGCCGGATTGATATCCGCTACCTTGAAATATTTTTTATACCAATTCGCTACCGCTTCTCTTAATATAGGCGAGCCTTTATAAGATTGATAACCATGTACATTTTCTTTAATCGCTTCTTCGTGTAAAGTTTTAACCACATCAGGATGCGGAGGCAAATCGGGACTGCCAATTCCTAAATTAAGAATCCCCTTACCGGCTTTATTGAGTTCATCAATTTCGCGCAGTTTGGTAGAAAAATAATATTCTCCAATACCCTCTAATCTATGTGATACAGTCCAATTCATTTTTATCCTTTTACAACTTTACCTTTTTGATACATACCGAATATTCTAATACTATTGGTTAAACCTTTTAAAGCTTCTAATACTTTTTCAATTTGTTTTTTATTATCAAATTCTAAGTCGGCATAAAACCCGTATTTAAAAGTGCTGCCTGGTATAGGCATACTTTGTAGCTTACTCAAATTCACATTGCCTTGCGCAATTTTAGCAAGTACCTTAGCAAGTATCCCTCTAGAGTGATCGGTTTGAAAATAGATAGATGCTTTGTTTGCTTCCTCCACTACTATTTTAGTACTTGCAGGACTTACTATTAAAAAACGAGTAATATTATTTTTTAAAGTATGAATATCTGGTGTGATAATATTTAAATCAAACATTTGAGCGGCTAGCTTACTTGCAATGGCAGCTGTATGTTTGCTTTTTTGTTGATGTACTATTTTAGCACTTAGCGCGGTATCCTCCGACTCTACTAATTTCCAATTATACTTTTCTAAATAATCTAAACATTGTAAGATAGCCATGGGATGACTATGCACTTCTTTAATATCTTCTAATTTTACACCAGGATAAGTAAGTAAGTTTTGACTAATAGATAAATACACTTCACCAATAACTTGCAACTTACTTTTTTGTAATAAATTATAATTAGGTAAAATACTTCCCGCAATTGAATTTTCAATAGCCATCACAGCCCCATCCGATAATGTAGCATCCCCCCCCAATTGAACTACTTTTCTAAATGTATCGCAAGTAATCACCTCTACATTTTTACCAAAAAAATGCCTAGCTGCCACTTGGTGGAAACTTCCTTCGTACCCTTGTATTGCTACCTTTTTATTCATTCTAATTACTTCCTATTCTTTTTACCTTTTTTAATCCATCCCCACTATGTCTATGTCCGCTTTTAAACAAAAATCCCGGCTGGTGGGCCGGGACTGTATATTTAGTTATTTTCTTTACGCTTTTACAAATACAACCCGGCTACTTTGATTAAAGTAGAAATAAAAGAAAAAGTAAAACCAGTTGCTATTTGCTTTCATCGTGCTACAAAGGTAATAAAAATAGGCTAAATGGCAAAATAGTTCACAGTTTATCCCCAAAAAGCTAACGAGTATTTGTTTCAGGCTCCTCGCGGAGCGGGGACCAAAATCATCAGAGTTTTTATTTTGGCCTTTTATATTCTATAAAAAGGGAATATGAAAAGGTCCGAAGGGCCAGCCATTCGGACCAAAATCATTAGAGTTTTTTATTTGCCCCTTTATTTTTTCAAAAAAGGAAGCATAGCAAGGGTCCCGCGGAGTGGGGACCAAAATCATCAGAGTTTTTATTTGACCCTTTATTTTTTCAAAAAAGGAAGCATAGCAAGGGTCCCGCGGAGCGGGGACCAAAATCATTAGAGTTTTTTATTTGACCCTTTATTTTTTCAAAAAAGGGTCAAATAAAAAAAAGCCCCTCCGTAGAAACGGAGCGGCTTAACGATTGCTTGCCATATGAAACTTTTCCGATAACTGTTAGTTGGCAAGTAGGGGCTGAGTGAACAGCCCACCAACAGTCCAATTATTTTGATTAGTGCTTAGCAGCAGTATCAACTGTTGCAGCAGCAGCTGTATCAACTGTAGCTTTAGCAGCAGTATCAACTGTTGTAGCAGCTGTATCAGTTTTAGCTTCAGTAGAAGCACCACCACATGCAGTTAAAGCAGCGATAGCTAAGATTGCGAATACTTTTTTCATT
>CAITGN010000375.1:0-1868 GCA_903891965.1 uncultured Bacteroidota bacterium | reverse complement strand
GCTACCGAACCCTCTTTATTTCTTAGGCTGCAAATTTAATGAAAAATAAGCCTGATTTCAAAGAAAACAAGCCTATAAATCAATCAATTGCCAATAAGTCTCTGATAACCACACTGGCCACTGTACAGCCAAAAATAGCAGGCATATAGCTTAAAGTTCCTATAATGGACTTCTTAGGGTAGGCATTCTCCGTTTCAATAATGCGAGATTGGTCGGGTTTTTCTGGACTAAATACCACTTTCAAACCCTTTTTAATACCCAATGCTTGCAAACGCTTTCTTACATATCTAGCCAAATTACATTCATGGGTTTTAGATAAATCGGTGACTTTAATTTGAGAGGGATCTAATTTTCCACCCGCACCCATCGAACTTACAATGGGTAATTTTCTATCCATACATACTTTAATTAAATCAACCTTAGCAGATAAAGTATCGATACAGTCAACAATATAATCCCATTTTTCTTTTTCAATTAATTGAATGGTTTTATCCTCTTCCATAAATTCTTCCAAGACCGTTACATCAAGTAAGGGGTTAATATCTAATAAACGAGCAGCCAATACTTTTGCTTTTGACATATTGGTGGTGGAATGCAAGGCGGGAATTTGTCTATTAATATTACTAGCATCTATTGTGTCATTGTCAACAATAGTCATTTTGCCTATGCCAGCTCTTGCAATCATTTCTGCACAAATGCCTCCCACACCACCGAGGCCTATAACTAATACATTTTTACGCATTAAATTTTCCACCTGTTCGTCTCCTAACATTAATTGAGTTCTACTCATCCAATAAGGTATCATATCGTATCTTTAAGTCATTAAATAGCACATGTATGAAAAAAGGCTTTATTGCTTTATTTGCAATTTTGATTTTTGGTCAAAATAGCTTTGCTCAAAATTCGGGTAATAATTCCATAAAAATACTTACTCAGCAAAAAGGAGTGAGTATTCGAGGTATGGCTGTTCCGAATACCAATACTATTTGGGCAAGTGGATCTAAGGGTAGTATTGCATTATCTGTAAATAGCGGAACCGATTTTGAATGGATGCAAGTTCAAGGATATGAAACTAGAGATTTTAGATCCATTTATGCTTGGGATGAGAAGGAAGCTATCATAGTGGCTGTGGCTGCACCTGCTGTTATTTTAAAAACAAAGGATGGTGGAAAGTCCTGGTATAAAGTATATGAAAATGCCGATACACTTATGTTTTTAGATGCCATTCATTTTAAAGATGCTTCTAATGGATTAGTAGTAGGAGACCCCATTAGTAATTCAATTTTTTTATTAAGCACCAATGATAAAGGAGAACATTGGAATGAAGTTCCTTCTAATTATTTTAAAACACCTTTAGAAAAAGGAGAAGCTTTTTTTGCTTCAAGTGGTTCTAATATTGCACAACTTAGTAAAGAAGATTTTTTAGTTTCAGGAGGTATGAGATCTAGACTATGGATAAATGGTTCAGCCATGGATATTCCTATCATTCAAGGTGGAAAATCGACGGGTGCCAATAGTATGGCCATCTCACCTAATGGAAATAGAATTATGATAGTAGGTGGAGATTTTATGAAAGATACAAGTAGAATACAAAATGCGGTGGGTTTGAAATTAATGGTGGAACCCAATAGCGATCAAAAATGGCAATCAAAAAGAAAATCATCATGGGTAATTGATAAAAATTTTGGATATCCAAACGGATATAGATCGGGTGTTGAGTATATTACTAATTCTATTTTAATTGCTTGCGGAACTTCAGGGGTAGATATTTCAAAAAATAAAGGTGAAAGTTGGGATTTAATATCAACTGAAAGCTTCCATGTAGTTCGTAAACAACCGAATACAAACTCAGTATTTTTAGCAGGGTC
>CAITGN010000374.1:0-1577 GCA_903891965.1 uncultured Bacteroidota bacterium | reverse complement strand
TGCAGTTATTACAAGCTTATTAATGTCAGTGTATAATATGGCCATGACACCTACGCAAGACAATCCTGCGTTAAAGTACATGCCTTATATTTTCCCATTTGTATTATTATTTATATTTAACGGTTTGCCTTCTGCCTTAACTTGGTATTATACTGTTTCTAACGTAATTACTTTACTCATGCAATTAGTGATTCAGAAATTTATCATTAACCATGATAAAATTTTAGCAGGCATTGAAGTAAAACGAAAAACACCGAAGAAGAAAAGTAATTGGCAGTCTAAGTACGAGCAAATGTTGGAGGCTCAGAAAAAAGTACAAACGCTAAAGGATAAAACAAAAAAATAAACTAACAATCCCCCTCAATCCCCCTGAAGTTTAAAATTACCCCCCTAATTGTAAGCCTCTTCTTCTTAACGGCTGCATCTTACGCTCAAACCAAGCTAGTGGGAGAGTGTGCTCTTCAGTTTCAAGTCACTGAACAAAAAGCTAATGGAGAGGTATTGCCTATTGGCATAAAAGAAGTTTGGGTAAAAGGGAATCAATGTAAGACTAGATTAACCACTGCTCAGTTAATCCAAACATTTTTATTTAACACGCAATTAAATAAAGCAACTATTACCAAGGACATTGGGCAAAGCCATTTTCTGCAAACAATTGGTTATCCTCCTGTCTCAAAAAATAATATAGTAACTCAAGAAGAAATAGCGACTGACTCAACCATGAATTTATTAGGCTATCGCTGTAAAGCCATGCAACTAAAATGGAGTGATGGTTCTATCTATGATATTTTATATACCGATGCTTTAAACTTAACAGTGAATCAATTTGAGTTAGGTTTTAAAAATATTCCAGGTTTGGTTCTGTCTTACACTATAACAAGCGCAAAGGGCATGCGCATTAAATATCAAGCCACTCAATTGGATTTGAGCCCACTGTCATTAAGTCTATTTACTATTAATAATGAATTGTATCAAGCAATAGATGAAAAGTAAAATCTAGGAAAATTTAGTAAGAGTAAGGACGATTGAAAACTAAACCTTTCAAAAATAAAGGTTGAATATTAAGGTTGAACTGGACTAGGTGTTTTGAATTTAGACAAAACCACTTTGTATCGATAAGGAATAACATAAGAAATATTACCCTTATTATATTTAAGATAATTGCTATTGTTCACAGAGCCACTCATGTTCATGGAGGCGATACCTTTAAATTCTAAACTAGATTTTAAAGTATAAAAAGTAGCCGTCTTATGTGTAAGGTTCCCTATGTTTTTTAAGCTGTATTTCTCCACCATCTTTTTAGATTCGGTGCTACCATTTACAATAGTAGACGCGTAACTACTTTCAGAGATAAGTAGCACAATAGTTAAGCAAGTGCTTATTAATATGTTTTTTATAGTACGCATGATCAGTTCAAAGGTAAGTATTTTACAATTTCAGCCACAAAATTATTTTTAACCTATTTATAGGGGTATGTGAAGAACAAATTATTGATAATTAATATGTTAATTGTATATTTATTTAAAGCAATGATAGCCAATATTTATTTTTTAAATGATTGAAAATCAACGTTTTAT
>CAITGN010000373.1:0-1999 GCA_903891965.1 uncultured Bacteroidota bacterium | reverse complement strand
TAATACAGCAGCGTATACTGCAGTAGATAAAGCAGAGTCTGAAAAAGAATTAGCACTTGCTGTAAATGTAAAATCGGTAGAACAAATGGCAGCTATAGCTTATGAAAGAAAAATTCCTTTCATTACTTTCTCTACAGACTATGTATTTACAGGAAACGCAACTACACCTTATACGACTGAGACTGCCTTAGCGCCTTTAAATTTCTATGGCTCTACCAAGGCCGATGGAGAACGTTTAGCCATTGCCGCGAATCCCAATACCATTATTATTAGAACCTCTTGGGTGTTTAGTGTGCATGGAAATAATTTTGTAAAGTCTATGATACGCTTTATGAAGGAAAGAGATGTTTTAAATATAGTATCAGATCAGAGAGGGCGACCAACTTACGCCAAAGATTTAGCTGACGCTACTATGAAAATGATTCTTGCCATTGATGCAGGTAAAGAAATAAAAGGTATTTATCATTATGCCAATAAAGGAGAAACGACTTGGTATGAGTATTGTAAAAAAATTCAGTCTATTGTAGGGCTTAATTGCCAAGTGAATTCAATATTAACTGTTGACTTTCCTACACCTGCTAAAAGGCCAGGGTATTCTGTATTAGATACAGATAAAATTGAAAAAGAACTTTCTTTATCTATTCCTCATTGGGAAACTTCTTTAATAGAATGTATTAACAAACTAAGTTAAGTAGTTATGAATAAAGAAGCCTTATTAAAAGAATTAGCTAGCGCTACCTATGTGATGATTAAGCCTTCACCACTGCATGGCATTGGGGTTTTTGCGATTAGAGATATTCCCAAAGGCACTAAAAATATTTTTTCAAAAGGGGTAGGTGATTGGATTAAAGTAAGCAAGGAAGAAGTAGATGCATTGCCGCAGCATTCCAAAGACTTAATTGAGAATCATTGTTTATTTGATGAAGATTTTTATTTTATACCAGACTATGGTTTTAAACTAGTGGATCTAGTAATTTATTTAAACCATTCAGAAACCCCCAATGTAATTTCTTTAAATGAAGGGGAGGAGTTTGAAGCCATTAGAGATATAGCTGCTGGCGAAGAGCTATTAGTGGACTACGGTACTATCGTGGAATCTAATGAGTAAGTAATACACTGAAAATTAAGATGAGTGCTGACCAAAATCATATTTTTTAGTGTTTTGATTGGATAGCTTTAGTAAAATGTAAAGCCATGAAAAATCAAATACTCATAGCTGTTGATTTAAGTGAATCCTCAGAACTTGTTATTAAAAAAGGAATAGAGCTTGCCATTAAAATGGAGGCTTCCGTAATTTTAAGTTCCGTGATACCTATGTATGTAGATTATTTGCAGTCGCAAATGTCCATGGTGCCTACTCCTTGGGATGAAATTTATACTGCACAAAAAGAAGCGGCCATTAAAGAACTAAAGTTGGTACAAGATAAATTCCCCAATATACCTATTGAAATTTATGTGGAAGTGGGCAATGCTAAAGATGTAGTTATTGAAAAGGCAATCATGGATAAGGTTGACTATATCGTAGTGGGGACGCATGGCCGTACTGGTTTTTCGCATGTAGTGATGGGAAGTACTGCTGAATATATAGTAAGGCATGCTACTATGCCGGTGATGGTGGTGCCTATGAAATAGTCTTTAACAAGTATAAATACGCTGTTTAAGTACTTGATTTTCAATTAATTTTATTTAGTTATAATTAATACGTATAAAATATTTATATTTGTACGTACAAATAATACTATATGGATACTAAATTGACCATAAAATTAGACGAGCATATCATTGAATCTGCAAAGAAATATGCAAAAGAAAGAAACACTAGCTTGTCTAAGCTGGTTGCCAATTACTTTAATAAAATATCTAAGGAGACAATGGTAGAAGAAGAGATAACACCTTTGATAAAAAGCTTAACAGGTATTGTACCACATATTAGTGAGCTAGATGAAAAAGAGGCGTATGCTAAATACTTAACAGAAAAGTACAAGTAATGGATAAGCTT
>CAITGN010000372.1:0-1669 GCA_903891965.1 uncultured Bacteroidota bacterium | reverse complement strand
TTTCTAGTAACAGGACAAATAGCATACGCATTACTATGTGAAGCAATCACAGGTTTAGTAGTAGTTTTAATGGCATCCCAGAAAGTAGCTTCCCCTACATGTGAAATATCTACAATAATTCCTAGCTTATTCATGCGTGCAATAATTTCTTTACCAAAAGAAGTCAAGCCTTTGGGTCCTGTATAGCTGGGATCTTTTTCAGCGGTATGTGAACTAGCCCATGAAGGAGAATTGTTCCAAGTAAGTGTCATGTAGCGAACCCCTCTGTTATAAAAAGTATCTAGTCTATCAATATTATCTTCTAACATATGGCCACCTTCCACACCATACTGCGCCACAATTTTATTTTCTTTCAAAGCTTTTTTAATTTGCTTCCATGTTTTTGCAATCACAATTTTATCGGGGTTACGGTTAGCCACAGCCTCTAAGGTGTCCATGGATCTCATAGCCCAGGCATAGGGGTTGGCTTTTTCACCATCGCACCAAACTGAAAATAATTGGTAGTCTAATCCTCCTTGTTTGAACCTTTTTAAATCGGAATGGTTGATGCCGGTAAGGTCTTGGTCCAGACTTACTTTTTTCTCGATACAAGCAGTGATACAATCGTTATGCGTATCTACAACGATAGATTTATAATGAATGGCTTGCGCTTGGGTGCCAGTATTGGCCGCTATTAAAAGCAAAAGGGAGGCTAAATATTTCATGGGACTAGATTGTTTTATATTGACAACTAAAATAGCTATTTTTGCGCACAGAAAACCGACTATGTTAGACAAATTAGAAGCCATAAAAGCAAGATTCCAGCAAGTGGGGGTGGCTTTGACCAATCCAGAGATTATTAATAACCAATCAGAATTTGGTAAAATGAGCAAGGAATACCGCTCCTTGGAGAAGATTATTATACCTTATGAGCGATATTTAAAGGTGTTGGAAGAGCATAAGTTTGCTAAAGAAACTTTGAACGGAGATGATGCAGAAATGAGAGAATTAGCCAAAATGGAAATGCCGGGATTGGATGCAGAAAAAGAAACACTTGAAAAAGACTTAACGAAATTATTAATACCCAAGGATCCGCAGGATGACAAGAATGCCATTATTGAATTAAGAGCAGGTACAGGTGGCGATGAAGCTAGTTTATTTGTTGGCGATTTACTTACCATGTACACAAGGTATTGTCAGAAAAAAGGATGGAAAGTAGCACTAGTTAGTGAGAGCGAAGGTTCAGTGGGTGGATATAAAGAAGTAATATTAGAAGTAGTGGGTGAAGATGTATATGGTACTATGAAATTTGAAAGTGGTGTGCACCGTGTGCAACGTGTACCTTCTACTGAAACACAAGGTAGGGTGCATACTTCAGCAGCCACCGTGGCGGTGATGCCTGAAGCAGAAGAAGTAGATTTTGTATTGAACCCAGCAGATGTAAAAATGGAAACCTCACGAAGTGGTGGAGCTGGTGGACAAAACGTAAACAAGGTAGAGACGAAAGTAATGTTAACGCATATACCCACAGGTACCGTTATTATTTGTCAAACTGAGCGTTCTCAATTAGGTAATAGAGAAAAAGCCATGACCATGATGCGTACTAAATTGTTTGAAGAGCAAGTGCGTAAACAAGAAGATGAAATTTCAAGACATCGTAAAACATTGGTAAGTACAGGAGATAGAAGCG
>CAITGN010000371.1:0-3735 GCA_903891965.1 uncultured Bacteroidota bacterium | reverse complement strand
CTTACATGCGCTGTTTCATTGGCTTGCCCAAAATTATAGTAATCAATTTTTTTTCTGTCTAATGCTTCCCATAAACCTCCAATTTCTGCATAATCCTCTGGGTCCATACTTCCAGTTGATCCTGGGAATCTTCTGCCAGGCGCGGTAGAGAAATAGTCTGCAGTTTTTTCTGTACTAGAGTTGGCTTCCACCCACTCATTGGGTATCACGCCCATCATCCAATGATGCCCATGAATAGAGGCATCGCTATCACAATAGAAATTATCGCTTAAAGAGAATTGCTTAGCAATTTTATGATGATTAGGCGTAACATTCACATTTTTAACAATACCATTTTTATCCATTACAGTCACATCTAGTCCAAATCTAGCCAATGAACTTTCTCCTCTTACACTTTTCATCTGTCCATATATTTCATCGAAAGTTCTATTCTCTTTAGTAATAAATACAATATGTTTAATAGGACTTTCTTTACTACCTGGTAAAACGGGTAAGGGTAGGCTATCGGTTTGAGATTTTGTTACAAATGTATTTTCAATGGTTTCATTTGTATAGGCCTTTAATTTTTCTGTATTCGGATTTTCTATTTTTTGGAAACTACCTAGTTGAATATCTCCAACATAGCTTCCTTGAATAGGTATTTTAAAGTTTTTTCCTCCATTAGGGCCTGCGCCTAAACCTCTGCAAGAAGTTACATAAATGGTTTTATCATCATTAGAAAGTTTCACACGTGTTGTGCCCCAGCCAGTAGGTATTAAGCCCAATGTTTTTTCAGTCTTCAAATCAATTTTGGCAACTGCATTAAATCCTAATAAGGCAACATATAAATATTGCTCGTTTTTAGAAAGGTCAATGCCAAAAGGAAGTAAGCCTCTTAGTTTATCAATACGTTGGTCCACTGTAATGGGTATATGTTTTACTATGCGACTTCTTTTATAATCAATTACAGCAATATTATCATTGGTAGCATTCGTTACATAGGCAAATTTACTACCCACCACAATGGAATTAGGACTTGCACCACCAATCACTTCTGCATCTTCAATAAGCTCTCCTAGTAACATTCCAGTTTTTAATTTAGCTTTTACTTTATTAGTGGCTAAGTCAATCACAAAAACACTCATCGACTCATCTGCATTGGGGCTACCAAGTCCTGGAATTTTCTTTCCCTCAATTTCAGTACCCTCAATAGATTCTTTTGTATCGTTTCCGTAGGGGTGCCAATTAATGTATTGAGATTGTATATTCTCTTTGGTGGTTCCTTCTACTAAAGGATAAGCGTACATACCCACATTGGCAACCAGTACTGTTTTTTGATCCGGAGAAATGGCTAAACCAAAAGGCTGTCTTCCGGTAGGAATGGAAGCGATAATTTTTTTCTCGTTTAAGCTATATCTAACCAATCTAAAATTGCCTCTGTCTAATATTAATAATTCGTTTCTTTTAGCTTCGTAAATTAAATCACTGGTGAAACTGCCTTCAAATTTTTTGCCGCCAAAAACACCATCTAGTAATATAGAGTCAAGTTTTTTATTTTTTACATAGTCATATATAACAACAGTTCCTTCATCTCCTCCACTTAAGTATACAATATTTTTGGTAGCATTAAAGGCTACCCCCAAAAATGAACCTTTTTTTAATGGGTTAAAAGCGTTCTTATTATACTCAGGTATTCTTTTTTGTTGCAGAGTGGCTAAATCAATAATAGTAATGGCGTTTTCATGCATGGTAATGGCCACTTTTTGATCTGGCGAGATAGCTAATCCAAAGGGGTCATGGGTAATACGAATAGACTGACCTGCTGGTTTTACATATCGACCACTTGGTAATATAGAATAAGCATTGGTATCAATTTTAGATAATTCGTTATATCCAGGAACAGATAAATAATTTACTACTTGTGTATTTCCTTCTCGAATAAAAAATAGTAAGAAGGTAAAAATAAAGAATACATTTTTTTTCATATATAATTATTGGTAATGATTATTGGAATGATTATTGGTAATGATTATTGGAATGATTATTGGTAATGATTATTGGTAATGATTATTGGTAATCATTCAGCAAACCTATTAATAAATAAACAAGAAAAACAGTTTGTGCTAAATTATCTTATTGTTAATAAAAAAATAAAGAAAACAATTTCATCATCTTAAGTTAATATTGGAAATTGAATATGTTAAAGTTTTGAGAATAGATTTGTGATTCAAAATTTTAAATATGATATCAAAACAAGTAAGTTTAAAGTGGTTATTGACACCACTAATGTTATTGGGCTTGAGCATTGCCTCATTAGCGCAAAGCATTCAAATTAAAGGAAAAGTAATTGATGCTGATACAAAACTAGCTTTAGAGTCTGCTACTGTTGTATTAAATGGCAGCAACATTGCAACCAAAACAGATAAAGATGGTTCATTTTCTTTAACTGCTAACAAAGCGGGCAATATTACTATTTCCTATGTTGGCTTTACTTCTAAGAGTATCGCCATTACAGGTACTACTAATAATTTAGTTATTAGTTTACAAAAGCAAGATCAAGCATTAACTGAGGTAGTGGTTACTGCCTTGGGTGTGAAAAAAGAAACAAAAAAATTAGGCTATTCTATTCAAGAAGTGAAAGGAGCCGATTTAGTAAAAGCGAGAGAGCCTAACCCAATCAATGGTTTAGTTGGTAAAGTAGCAGGTTTAGATGTTGCTATTAATCGTGAGATGCTAGCAGCACCTAACGTTTCATTACGTGGATATAATATCTCTTTATATGTGGTGGATGGTATTCCAGTAACTTCTGACACTTGGAATATTAGCCCTGATGATATTGATTCTTATACTGTTTTGAAAGGATTAGCCGCTACTGCTATTTATGGTAGCCGTGCTCAAAATGGAGCGATTTTAATTACCACTAAAAGAGCTAAGAAAAACGATAAAGGATATACAATAGAATTTAATTCATCTACTCAAGTAGACAAAGGTTTTATTGCTTTACCTAAAACACAAGCTTTATATGGCGGTGGAGATTATTCACAATACGCATTTGGTAATGGTAAAGGCGGTGGTATCAATGATGGTGACTATGATGTATGGGGACCAGCTTTAAATGGCCAATTAATACCTCAATGGAATAGCCCTATTGATCCAGTTACAGGTGTAAGAAAAGCAACTCCTTATTTGCCAGTGGGAGTGGATAACTTAAAGCGTTTCATTCAAGCTGGGGTTTTAAGTACTAATAACTTAAGTTTTTCTGCAGCAACAGATCGTTCAAGTGTTCGTATGTCATTAAGTAATACAACACAACAAGGTATTATTCCAAATACAAAATTAAATACGATCAACTTTAATATTAATGCTAGTTATAATTTAAGTAGCAAGTTTAAAATTGATGGTAACTTAAATTATAACCGTCAGTTTTCTCCAAATATTCCAGATGTATCTTATGGACCTAATAGCGTTATTTATTCTGTTACAGTATGGACAGGAGCCGATTGGGATATTGATGATATGAAAGATTATTGGCAAGCAGGTAAAGAAGGTGTTCAATCCAAGTTTGCTGAATATCAACGTTATCATAACCCTTATTTCATGAGTTATGAGTGGTTACGTGGTCATTATAAAAATGATATTACAGGTAATATTGCTTTATCTTATAAACCAAGTAACGATTTAGAAGCAATTTTAAGAACAAATATTAGCACTAACGATGTGTTAAGAACCGAAAAAATGCCTTATTCTGCGCACCCT